>CBDTVJ010000466.1:0-3777 GCA_965363655.1 uncultured Halieaceae bacterium
AAGCCCTGCTCGAAGCTCCATCGGGCAAGACCCAGTGTGACAGCCAGCACCAGCACGGTCAGGCCCACAAAAGCGGCTACCAGTTTTTGAGCGATCGAAAGCGTCATTTGGCCACTATAGCTAGTTTGAAAAAGCCGGGCCAGCGGCTTCTGTCGTGGTCACACATTAGGCATCTTCAGCGAAAATCAAGCTTGCTGGTGCATCAGGCGTAAGCTCAAAAACAGTTTTCTGCCTATCGCGTTTTCGGGTTGCAGTAATCTCCAGAGACTGCTCGGCAGCTTGCCTGCCGTATAAGCCTATATGAAAACGCAGGGCGCTGGCGGAATCATCCAAGGCAAACCGGCCCATCACCGTGAGCTGTGATAACGACTCTCCTGTTGCATTGTGCGGTACCACCGGTGACAGTATGACCCCTTGCAGTGAAGCGTTTTCCTGTGCGTCGCCCAGAGTTACATTTTGCCTGACAGATTCGACAATCGTGCCACGGTGATTGTTGAACTCTATCATTGATACCTTGCCATCGCTGTCATCATCAATTCCGTCAAATGCAGACATGGGTAGCGACAGCACCATGAAGACGCCATCATCCACGATGTTCAGCGTACCGTGTTGCGCCACCATCAAGTGGGCGTGTGCCAACTGCCCCATGATCATACTTGATGTCCAGGCAAGCAGCGTTATTGCCATGTATCTGTGTAAAACTCGCATAAAATCAACTCCGAGTGATTTTTCGCTCTATAGCGGCGGTGATAACAATTCACCCCTTGCTTCTACAGCACGCCTTTGACACAGCGCTGGAAGTAAGGGTAGCTGTCAGTGGCGTAGTAGTGATAGATGCCGTTGGGAAACTCAGGCGTTACACCTACACGGCCGTTACACTCATCCAGATCACCTGAACCCTCCACATACTCATAATCCTGCGCAAACGTACCTAGCGGGAATGAGTCTGTCGATGGCCTGGAATCACTGACAGCGGTGACATACTGATAGCTGCCAGTGATGACTTTTAGCGCCGAGCTGGCATCGTCGGCAACACTATAGCCATAGCGAGCATAGACCGGAAAGCCATCGGCAGCCCAGGCAATAAGAGTCATGGCTGAGCTATTCCCGCCCCGCTTGGTAATAAAGCCTTCTGGCATGCCGTGATAGTGATAGCTGCCACCTGGTTGCACATGTGCATTGTTATCATCGGTGCCAAAGTTGAAGGCATTTTGACCCAGCGCTTCGATATTCCAGTTACCGACGTTGCCAGCCAGGCTGCAAGAGCCACCTTAATCATCACAGGTTCCAGCAGTACTGGCATCAATCTTTACGCCATTGAGAACATAGCCCGTGGCGCCGCGTGGGCCGCCTAGTACACTAGCCAATGTCGAATCTGCAGGCTCAAGCGTATAACTTGCCGACACGGTCTGTTCAGATATGATGTTCGGATTGTTGGCATTTGGAAACGTACCAACATCGTGATCCGGAATACCGTTGGCCGTTAGCTCGCGCGTCGTACCTGTGCAAGTCCACCGGGACGTACTGGTATACGTGAGCGACTCCTGACTATTGAACGTTGTATCATCGTAGTCACAGAAAATGCCGTCTGTTGAGTCTGCTGTTCCAATATTACTGGTTTCTTGCTCTGATTCTTCCTCTATTGTTACTTCAGTGGCTTCTTGCGTGTCGTTAATATCAGACACCGTACCTGAACTGGAGCCACCACCAGCACAGCCCCCCAATATCATCAGTGTAATCACAATACTGATTCGCGATAGACTTATCATGTTGCTTCTCCCTGGTAGTTTTCTAACTTATTTCGAGACCTGGTTGATATGCGAAACGCTGCCTGACTTCCCCGGCACTGCAGCGTTATACCGTCTCCATCATCGTTTTATTTTCCGGCAATCCGCTGTATCAGTTCCCAGGTCCATTTCCGATGCGCCTGTTATTGCGACGCGCCTTGGGTTGCTGAATTTCGTTTTGCGAGGCAGCTGCCCGAAAGACATTGTCGGGCAGCTCAGCGCCAATATCGGTGTTGCGCCGGATAATATCTGCAAGGCTTGTGCGCTGTAATTCGTCGACTTGCTGCGAATTAAATCGATTCTGGTACCAAAAACGATCGCCGTCTCGAAGCACTGTAAACTGATGAACCAGGATAGTGCGCAGCAGCTCACCGACCATGGCGCCATCAACGTGGTCCTCTGAGAGCCCACCAACCCAGAGATCGACCTGGTCAACGTCGTCATACACGCTGGCCAATCGCTGCTGCAGCTGCTCATTGGATGTGATGTCGGAAAAGCTGGAGGCGGGTTCGAGACCTAATTCCTCGCGTGCCTGGTTATAGCCCGGCAAACCATGATCGCGTCCGCGCTGGATATTCAGCGAAACCAGATCGAAACCGTCGCTGCCGGGTTCTCCAAACAGAAAATTGCGAATATCATCGACTTCATACGGATCCAGTTCCTGACAAACCTGGCTTGCCAGGCCGCGTAAAAATGGATCGATGCCCGTTTCTTCAATCGCACTGGGCGAGAAGAACGCATTGCGCAGCGGCAGGTTGCCAGCCTCGATGACCTCCATGTTTTCATCAAGCCGTAACAATTGCGTGCCGATCAGGCTATGTCCCAGACGATAGGCTGCTGTAGAGAAGCTGTTGGCGATGCTAGCGTCCACATCAGGCTGGTAGCCCTGATAAGGTGGCAACGCGTTCTCACCCAGCAGGAGAGGAAGAAATTCCTGGTAGCTTATTACCTGCATTTGTGCGCCTACTATCTGGCGCGCCTGTTGGTAAGCCTGTTCGCCACTCACGCTGGGATTTGCAAGAATAATCTGGTCGATCAAGCGGTTGTGCTCACGTACAAATAGCGTGTGCATCACGGTTAATCCCACTTGCTCATTAGCCCTGACGTCTCCACCCAGGAACATCTGCTCGCTGACACCACCGGCATTCGCCAGTCCGTCAACATTGTAGGGTAGCAAGCCACCCTCGCTTGTGATGAGGTAACCATTGCCGTCGAATGCGCGCAGTGCCGCGGCACGTTCGACATCTGAGCCGTATACGTTGGATGCATCAATCCAACCTGTGATCTCGTTTAACTGCTGCCTGGGATTGCTGCTGCTGGTCCCACTGTCAACGTCATAGAGCGAGCGGTTGAACTCCAGCTCTTTTTCACCAGTATTTTCAGGGTCAAACCAATTTTCGCCGGCAGGTATGATGATGTTTGCATGCTCGGCAGGTTCGACACCATCGGTAAGAGCGAAGTCATGATCGAGGAACTGGCCCCATTGCCAGAAAAAATCAGTGGCGCCCATACTGTTGGGAATTGCTTCGGTCTGCGCTGCCACGGCGTTGCTGATTTCTCGAGGGCCGGCAACGGCTGTTGCTGCCAGTGCAGATATGCCATCGGCATAGTCTGCTGGCAGCCACCGGCGCAGCGGAGCACCATGGCCATTCATGTCACTAAACCGCTGATTATTGCCACTGCCATCGATACTGCGATGGGCGGGGTCTGTCGGCATCTCAGTCGTCACAGGATTCGGGTTGCGCCCAATACGTCGTATCGGCGAAACGGCCTCGATTTCTTCATTGCGCCGTTGCTCTTCACGGGAAAGGCCGCGACGCATATCGTTGGCTCGCTCCTCATCAAGACGGGTGTCCGGGTTAGCTGACAGTTGCTGTTGCGCCATGGCTAAAGTGGCGCTCAAGGAAATGACTAGCGCTAGTGAATACCGTGCCTTCTGATTCAGTCCCATAATATTCTCCTCTTAGAACGAGTTATAAGACTAAGAGAG
>CBDTVJ010000467.1:0-3766 GCA_965363655.1 uncultured Halieaceae bacterium
CCCAACGATCAGGCACAGATTCTCGCCAAAGTTTATATGGCGGGGAAGTCCCACTCGGAAGTGGCTGGGGAACTGGATATCCCTCTGGGTACCGTGAAGTCCCGCGTACGCCTGGCCCTCCAAAAACTCCAGATACAACTTGAAAGATAAGCCTATGACAAATTTTCATCCCGATCTTGAATTGATCACCGAATACACTGCGGGCTCACTGGCCCTGGCACAAACGGTCTGCGTTTCGCTACACGTCAACCAGTGCCCGCACTGCCAACGCATCGCCAGTCAGCTGACCGATCTGGGTGCCAGCCTGTTTGAAGCACTTGATCCACTGCCTGTAGGTGATACGCAGTTAAATGCCGTGCTGGCCCGACTGGACGAGGAGCCACCTCTGGAATACGCCAAGCCGACTGCAGACACCGGTGCTACGCCGGCGATCCTGCAGCGCTTGATGCGCGGTAATTTCAGCGATCTCAGCTGGAAAAAAATCGGCTCCACCTTACGCATCAGCTACTTGAAGACGGGCGACAAAAAGCATGAATTCGCCCTCTACCATATTCGCGCAGGGGGACGGATTCCGGAGCACACCCACCGTGGAGGCGAAATGACACTCATCCTGGAAGGTGGTTTCTCGGATGCGGATGGCAGTTACCACGCGGGTGATTTCCTCTATCGCCAGCCCGGCGATGTTCACGCCCCGACGGCCTTGCAGTCAGAAGACTGCATCTGCCTGGCGGTGCTGGATGCGCCACTGAAGTTTACGGGTTGGAAGTTTCGCTGGATGAATCCTTTCCTGAAACTGCGCACTGCCTGAGCCCGGAGCACCCGGGCCAGTCACCACGGGGCTCAGCTACCGTAGACAGCCCCGCCATCCACCTTAATGATAGCGCCATTGGTAAAACGGGATGCATCCGAGGCCAGGTAGAGCGCGGCGCCGATAATTTCCTCGGGCTGCCCCGCCCGCCCCAGCGGCACCATGCCAGCAACGTGTTCCTTCACCTGCTCACTCCAGGCCTCGGCAATGTCCGTCAGGAAGGGGCCGGGCATAATACAATTACAACGCACCTTCGGTGCATACGTACGCGCCAGGCCCTCGGTCAGGTTGTTCACCCCCGCCTTGGCGGCCGCGTAGGGTAATTCGGCCGCTGTGGGCGCCATCGAAGCGATACTGCTGACATTGATGATCGAACCGCCCTCCCCACGCGCCATCTGCTCACCAACAGTAACCGATAAACGGTACGGCCCCGCGAGGTTGACGCCTATCACCTTGTCAAACAACTCGCGGGTAACGCCGGCGGGGGATTCATACATTGGCGACATGCCGGCGTTATTAACCAGCACATCAATCCGGTCGTAAGTCTCGTACACGGTTTCTACCAGCGCATCGCAGGCTTCCCAATCACCCACATGGCAGGCCAGGGGCAGGCAGGGCCGCCCCGTCTCCCGCTCAATCAGTTCCGCAGCGCGTTCACAACTATCCAATTTACGGGAACTGATTACTACCCTGGCCCCCGCCTGGGCAAAGGCACGGCACATTTCAAAGCCCAATCCCCGGCTACCGCCGGTAACCAGGATCACTTTATCGGTAAGATCAAAATAGCTGGCAATTTTTTCAGCTTGCATGACACGTTCTCCCGTAAGTGACGTCATTCATGGGACCGCTGCTGGCAGTCTTGCTGTCCCTGGCGAACCGACAGCATACGAAATCGTATTGCCTCTGTCAGCCTCCGTCGATGGCGCCCAGCGGCTGATCCAGGCATGGACCAAGGCGAATGGCGGGGAACGCCCCACCCCTCTCAGGCGTTGCGAATCGTCACTCCCCCGTCCACCAACAGGGTCGCTCCGGTGGTGAACCCGGAGGCCGGCAACACCAGCCCCAGCGTGGCGTGGGCAACCTCCTCTGGCTCCCCATAGCGACGCAATACCGTACGGCGATTGGCAAATGTCGCCTTGTCCTCTTCGGAAATTCCGTCTGTGATCCCCGTGCGGACTGGTCCGGGACAGACACAATTCACGGTAATACCTTCCTTACCCAGGTCCACCGCCATGGCGCGAGTCAGGCCGACACTGGCGTGCTTGGCCACGCTGTAAGCGCTGTTGTAGCGGGTTGCTCCCATGGCCTCGGTGGAAGCAATATTGACGATACGGGGATGCGCAGACTTGCGCAGGAAGGGCAGCGCGGCTCGGATCGCCCAGGCCTGTGCGCCCGTCATCACCGCCAGGGAAGTATCCCAGGCTTCGGCAAAATTATCCGCGTCCACGGTGGTAGGAATGACCAGCCCGGCGTTGTTAACGAGGATATCAATACCGCCATAGTGCTCACCCACGCGAGTGACCGCCGCCTCCACCGCATCGCGGGAAGACAAATCTACCGTCAGCGGCAGTACTTCACCCCCTATCGAACGAATTTCCTCGGCGACAGCCTCCAGGCCGTCTCCATTGAGATCCAGAATGGCCAAGCGCGCGCCTTCATCCGCGAACAAATGGGCCGTGGCTCGCCCCATACCACTGGCGGCACCGGTCACAATGGCGACACTGCCTGCAATCGAACGGCTGAACTGGCTTAATCTTTTCATTGTTGCTCCTCCAAGACGTCACAGGGTGGGTTCATCACCACTGAGACCAAACTGCGGCCAGGGGCCGTGGATGTAGGTCTGGCAGTTACCCCAGCCTATGCCACCTCCCACCGGATCCTCTACCCTGATCATACAATCGCGAAACTGTTTGTAACGCTGCAGCACTTCCAGCTGGCTGGCATCCGCACTGTAGTCGCCGTCCACCTGTAACTCACCGCGCCAACTACCGTGGTGATGGTTGTCACCACCGTGGTAACCACCCGCACCGAGATAAAAACCGGTCTCGGACAGTTTTTCAAAACGCATGGGACGCTCGCTGCCATCCTCCATGTGAAACAGGAACTCACCGCCCTGCAGGCGCTTGCCAGGTGAATCGAAACGCAGCGTCGGGGTCATGCCAAGCAGGCGATCAGCGGCGCCCTCGGCGTTCTCCAGACCGCCCTGCACGGACTTTTGCTCAAAGCCCGGCGCAGAAAACTGCAGGAAGTAGTGGTGGAAGGCATACTGGCTGCCATCTTCCCGCTGCAACAGAATCGGATTCCAGATGGCCAGCACCTGGGGGATCAGGTGGTGGTAGTCAGGTTCCATGTCGGCGATGGGCATCCCCACCTGGGGACGCACGCCCCAGGATTTGTCCCGCGTTGCAACCCAGCTCTCGGGGCTGACCTCAGTGCGCTCCCCGTCCACCTCCAACCAGCCGCTGACCACGCCCGTCTGGTGATAGCGGACCTGGTCGGTGGCCTTGCGAAAACCGTGCATATCGCGCCTGTCTTCACGCTGTTCCAGGACGCAGGGCACCACGGAGGTAAAGACAATATCGAAGGCGATCGGCTGCTGCTCATTCGCTTGCAGTTGCACGCGAATGCTGTGCAGGGGTTCGATGATTTCATAAGTGATCGGGCCCACATCCACACTTTCCGGATCGCTGCTCAGTGAACGACTGGCCCGCACCACCCATTGCTCGACCCCGCGACTAACACCGGCATAGGCATCCACCACATTGCGATTGTTGTACTTGCCGAAACCAAAACCTATCTGTACAGAACCATCCCTGGCTGCAGCCATACCGCAGACCTTCTCGGCCCAGGCCAGGTCGCTCTGCCCCACGGTGGCAAAGGTTTCAACAATCTGGTGGTTGAACTGCTCATCGGCGGCCAGTAATGGCCCAATAGATCCAGGCATTGCCAGTCTCCTGT
>CBDTVJ010000468.1:0-3753 GCA_965363655.1 uncultured Halieaceae bacterium
GGGTGATTTTCACCTGTCCACCATGCTGGTTCGCAGCATTCAGTATGTCAGCCCCAATATTCCCATCATGATTATTCCTGGCGAAGGATTTGACCACGACAATCACCCCTTCGATGTCCCTGTCATGCCACTACCGACAACCGGTTTCTGGTCAGAAATCGGGCATCAGGACCGAGATTTTTGGGCTTTCCAGGGGCCATTCGAAACGTTTCTGTACCTCGATGCTGACACCATCGTCGTTAAGTCCCTTGATGACCTGGCCAGGCGAATCGTTAGCCAGACAGGCGATTTTGTCTACATTCATACCTGGGTCGATGATGAAAAGTGGCGCTCGGTCATGCAGGATCAGCTAGACCCGCAGCACAGCGAGTTCCTGCAACTTATCAGCAGGGATATTGGACAGGGACCACTGACAGAATTCGACCCTGATCACGACTTTTTTGCTCATAAAACATTTAATTCCGGTGTATTTGCCGCTAACCGATCGGCGATTCAGGAGTCCGACCTGTCTTCATTGAATACCGCTGAGCGAAAATTTTACCGCGAGGTTCTAGGCCTGAACCAGTGGACATGGAAATCCAGTGAGCTGTTTTTCCGTGACCAGGGCCGTCTGAATTACCTGGTGCGCAAACTGTCCATCCCCACCTATCCCCTTGAACCTGAACTGAAAACTGTCTCCGGTGCGAGCTCGGTCTATGTATCGGTGGAAGACGTAAAAAATAATACCTGTGATATCCACGTTATTCACTGGATGGGCTCGAAGAGCCCGAACCCTTCCTATTTCTGTTCCGGAATGTTGTTTACCTTATATGCTTCCTTATGGGCCTATGTAGGCAAAAGAACAGGCCGTTTTGTGAGCCCTGGCTACGAAAACCTCCCTGAGTCCACTGGTTATTCCGTCTGGCGTTATCACTATCTGCGCGCACACGGGTCATTCCCCCTTTGGCAACGCCTGCGGTGGTCGTTTCGGGACTTCAGAAAAGTGTTTAAATGGTCTGGACGATGGGCGCGTATCGCAGCTCGATCACTGGTCAGTCGTTGATAATCAGCACAATCGCCTCTCCCTGGCGTCCCCGAAACTCTCGATTCGATACAGCCCTGAACAGTCGATGACCTTATCCAACCATCCCGACTATCGCCCCGACATTGATGGGCTTCGTGCCATCGCTGTGTTGTCTGTCGTCGCCTTCCACGCATTTCCCAAGGCGGTTACCGGGGGCTTCGTCGGCGTCGATATTTTCTTCGTCATATCCGGATTTCTGATCTCCAGTATTCTCCTGAAGAGCCTTGATGGCGGAAGCTTTACGTTTTGGGACTTCTACTCCCGCCGGATCAGGCGCATCTTTCCGGCACTTCTGGCGGTACTTGTCGCCTGTTTCGCTTTTGGATGGTACGCGCTCCTCGTCGACGAGTTTGAAGTACTTGGGCAACACATAAGCGCAGGCGCCCTGTTCCTCTCCAATGTGCTGCTATGGGAGGAGGTGGACTACTTCGACACCAGGGCTGAGCTAAAACCCCTGCTGCATCTGTGGTCGCTGGGAGTGGAGGAGCAATTTTACATCGTATGGCCACTCATATTGGCCCTGGCGTGGCGTTTCCGCACTGCTATTCCAGTCACTATTCTGGTGATCTTCGTGGCATCCTTCGTGTTGAACATAAGCACCGTGGAAGAACATCCGGCGGCAGCATTCTATCTTCCCTTCGCCCGGTTCTGGCAGCTGCTGGCGGGGAGCCTGCTCGCCTATTACACGCTGCTGCGCAACGATACGATGTTCGCGCGCGGCGCGCACCCTCGTCTGCGCGCCATCCTCGCACACTTGCCAATACCGCAACCGCAGGTATCCAGCCGCCGCACTGACACCCAGTCCATTGCCGGTGCGGTGCTCATTGTTGTCTCCGTCTTCGGTATCGACAGATTACAGCCTTTCCCGGGATGGTTGGCGCTGCTGCCGGTGTGTGGGGCAGTTCTGCTTATCTCGGCTGGACCCCAGGCATGGTTCAACCGGCTGGTGCTATCCCGCGGCGCCATGGTATTCGTCGGCCTGATCAGTTATCCGCTGTATCTCTGGCACTGGCCGCTGCTGTCGTTTTCCCGCATTCTGGAACGGGAAAGTCCGCAATTGACCGTAATCCTGGTCGCTGTAAGTTTTTTGCTCGCATGGGCCACCTATCGCTTCATTGAAATCCCTATCCGCATGCAAAAATCCAACCCAGCCAAGGTTGCCAGATCAAGCCAGATGCTGCTGGCCGCACTCGCAGTCATGTTGCTGCTTGGCCTGGCCACGTGGCAATCGCTATTGCCTGGCCGGCTCGACCAGATTTCCCGGGACATTGCCCTCGCGCGAAGCGACTGGAACTATCAGGGTGATGGCGTGGTAGGGGACAGCGGCGCGGGTACTATCCTGTTTTTCGGCGACAGCTATATGCGTCAGTATCGCCCGAGAGTGGAGGAACTTTCCCGCTCAACTCCCTGGTCAGGCAAAACCTTATTGTTTAAAACCGAGGCTGGATGCGCCCCTTTCTCCGGCATTAATCGTTTAAGTATCGACTGCAACGCCTGGGTGCTCGAGGGCGATCGACTGGCGGATCAGGACGCTGTCGAGGCTATCGTGCTGGCAGCTTCCTGGGCAAGTGCCTTGAATCGAGGTGACTATTTCCGCGCCGGTGACAGCAGTCGCACCATTATTGACCTACATTCGAAGAGCAATGACTGGGTCTACTCCCTGCTGGAGAAGAGAGTCCAGGGATGGGTGAACGATGGTAAACGCGTGTATATCATCCTGGCGCACCCGGCTGGGGCCGAGGCCGATCCCAGTGGCACAATTGCGAATCGCCTCGGGTGGAATCCAGTGGAATTACATCGCACCATCTCTCTGGCCAAGCACCGGGAGAATACCGCTTTTGTCCACAGCAAGCTTCTTAAGCTCGCAGCAAATACTGGCGCCATCGTGATCGACCCAGCGCTATGGCTTTGTCAGGGGGATGTCTGCGAGACACAAACGGCAACTGGCACCCCTCTCTACACAGATGCCAGCCATCTGCGTGCTTCATTCGTGAGAAGCGCAGTACACTACCTGGATGACATCGTTGGTAGTTCCCAATAAGGGGCTCGGTCCGCTACGGTAGTATTGGTGCTAATTCGGGGTACTCACTGAGCCTGTCATAAATGATTCCGGCAACATATCTGTTGCCTTCATCCGTATAGTGCCCACCCTTCCTGAACATTTTTTCAAATTCGTGGCGGGGAAGCGTGAGCATTTCCTTGGCCACATCGATAAAAAGGTAGCCATGCTGACTGGCCTGCGCCTGCACCCGATGGCGCCATCTAATGTCGTTAGACTCCTCATAGTCTCCGCGCGTAGGCAAGTAAACCAGTATCGCTAAACGCTCCCTGGCCCGGCTGATGTCCTGCAGCGACGCATAGATTTTTGCTACAACGTCATCCGTGTGGCTGTGGTCTTTAGTCACAAAGCCTGGGTCTTCCGCGGGGAGATACTTGCCGAAATTTTTTCTCAGAAACTTGAACGTGGCCAGCTCTTGCCACATGTGCAGGTTTACTGTCAGCCAGGATGCGTCATAGGATCGGCGTGGCACAGGATAATTCTCCTGGGAAAGTTCACCATCGCGCACCGTTAGGTAGGGCCTGCCATAGCCCATAAATGTGTCGCTCTCCATCCGTAAAAAGTCATCGGAAATAAAGGCAAAAAGTACTATATCGTGTTCCAGTTTTGCCTGGTCTCTCCTGTACCAGAG
>CBDTVJ010000469.1:0-3734 GCA_965363655.1 uncultured Halieaceae bacterium
GACAGGCAACAGCCATAATGCAGCACACACCAGCGGCAGTACCTGTCGCGATTTCACTGACAAGGCAAAAAAGAACACCGCCAGGCAAGCGCCGGCGAGGATAAATGCATAGTAACTGTAGATAAGCATTTGAACCGCTTAACCGACCGTGGTCCGGGCCAGGTGTGAGCTGTGCATCTTGCCAGCCCTAGTTCCCATTGGCGCCACCAGCAGCAACTGTGCCACTCGTAAGTCCAGAAACTCTTAATAAGTATGGTCTAGAGATATTTTACTCCAGGCTACTTAGTAGCAGGACAACGGTAGTTTGAGCAACCGCCAACCACACAATGGCGTGCCTTGCCCAATAGAAGTAATCCGAATAGCGCCTTACTTTTTCTGTCAGGGGTAAGTCGGCCCGCAGGTCCAGCTCCCAGCGTCGCAATACCAGTAAAATAGCTGAAATCAGCAAGCCCAGGATGATGTTGCCGGCAATCATCCAGTAAGTAATGAGATTCATTGAGGTCCTGGTGTCTGGATCAGCAAGCGCAATGCCCAGCCCTGAAGCGCCAATAAATACAATAGCCACCAGGGCATCGGAGTAATTGACAACACGATCCGCCAGGGCACGGATTTCGGGATCTCTGTCATTCTCCATATCGTGCGCTCCCCAAAGTGCTACCTCACCTGATCCGCCTGCAGGTAGCTTATCAACGAGCCTAGTGGTTTGATAGTAGTTGTTTGATAGTAGCGGTTTGGTAGTCTTGGTTTGGTAGATGAACATGCGCATGGATATAGCCCTGGTCTGTATGCACCGGCATCTTCTTCCCCGAATTTTTTGAGCTAGCGCATTAAACCGTCAATTAGCCCCTTCGGGCGCTTCCGTATTTTCCTCATCGGGTTATGCTGTGCCATATCTAAATCGGGTGAAGTTGCGTATGAGCACAAAGCAATTGTCTATCGCGATTACCGGTGCCGGTGGCGCCGGCGTGATTTCCTGTGGTGAGTTGTTGTTGCAGGCCTGGGGCAGGCTGGGCGGTCGCGGCTTGTTGCGCAAGGCCTATGGGCCGCAGATACGTGGTGGTGAGTCGGCGGCACTGCTCAAGCTGACGGAGGATGAGCGCTACACCGCCGCCAGCCTTTATGATGTGGTGTTTGCCCTGGACTGGGATAATTTCTCCCGTTTTGAAGATGAAATACGCCTCGGGCCCAATACCCGGGTAATCTGCGACCAGAGCGCCGCAGTGCCTGATGAGGTGCTCGCCACAGGTGCTGAAATAATTACCCTGCCCCTGGCGGAGCTTGCTGCCGGTGCGCACGCGGATGGTCGGGTGAACATGCTGGCGCTGGGAATCCTGGGTGGTCTGCTGGGGCTGCCCACTGCCAGTCTTGGCGAATTGGCAGAAAAAAAGCTAGCGGGCAAGGCCGCAGCGTATCGCGCAGCGGCAACAAGCTGTATTGAACTGGGCGTTGCCCAGCAACTAGATTGCGAACTATCAGTACCAGCGCACGGTATCCCGGGGGGCTGGTATATCAGTGGCAACCAGGCGGCGGGTCTGGGTGCGCTGCAGGCGGGTATTCGCTTTGTGGCCGCTTACCCGATTACGCCTGCCACCGATGTACTGGAATGGATGGCCGGGGGGCTGGAACAGGTGGGTGGTCACCTGGTGCAGGCGGAGGATGAACTGGCGGCGATCAACATGACCATAGGCGCGGCCTTTGGTGGCGTTCCCTCTTTTACCGCGACCTCGGGGCCAGGCCTTGCCTTGATGACAGAAAGCATAGGACTGGCAGTAGCCAGTGAAACCCCGATTACGGTGTTCAATGTAATGCGCGGCGGGCCCTCCACGGGTATCCCGACCAAGTCGGAGCAGAGTGACCTGAACATCGCCCTCCACGGCCTGCACGGGGATGCACCTCACCTGGTGCTCGCGCCCCTTGATATTGCTGACTGTGTATTTACCTCCGGTTGGGCGGTGCAACTGGCGCAGCAGTTGCAAACAGCGGCGATTGTTCTCTCTGACCAGTTTATCGGCCAATCCACGGCAATTGTCTCCGAGCCCCGGCGCAGTCCAATGCCTGGTGCTGTTGCGCGCTCAGCAGACGAGGATGGCGCCTATCTTCGCTACAAGCTCACCAGCTCTGGTGTTTCTACCCTGGCGTCGCCGGGGGATGTGGACCAGCGTTTTACGGCGGACGGTCTTGAGCACAATGAAAAAGGTACGCCATCGGCCAAGCACTCGGACCACCAGCTACAGTTGCAGAAGCGCCATGCGAAATTGCTTGATCATGAGTATGGCCCGGACTGGGCTGCAATATCGGGCGGCGGCAAATTGGCGCTGTTGAGCTTTGGGTCCAGCTCGGCCCCGGTGCTGGAAGCGGCGACTATGTTGGCGCAACAGAATATCGAGGCGCGGGTGATCAGCCTGCGCCTGCTGGCACCGCTGCAAACTGCCGCACTGACAGCAGCGCTGGCTGGCTGTGAGCAGGTGGTGGTAGTAGAGCAAAATCACAGCAAGCAGCTGTTCCACTATCTGCGTGGCCAAATGGATTTCGACCAACAACTGCACAGCTACGCCATGGCGGGGCCGGTGCCCTTAGACCCGGATAGCATTGTACAGCGGGCACTGGAGGTAATGGAGTAGAGATGGACACAATCAAACTCAAGGCCAAAGATTATAAATCCCCGGTAAAGCCAATCTGGTGTCCGGGTTGTGGGCATTTTTCTGTATTCAATGCCATCACCAAGGCCATGGCGGCCCTGGCGATCAACAAGGATGACACGGTCATGGTGTCCGGTATCGGCTGCTCTTCCCGCTTGCCGGCCTACGTGGACAGCTACGGCTTCCATGGCGTCCATGGTCGTGGCCTGGCGATTGCCCAGGGGCTTAAGGTGGCGCGGCCGGAGCTCACGGTGCTGGCTATGGGCGGCGATGGGGATGGCTTTTCCATTGGCGGTAATCACTTCATTCACGCCTGCCGCCGCAACGTGAACATGACTTACATCGCCATGGATAACGAGGTCTACGGCATGACCAAGGGCCAGGCATCGCCCACCACAGCGATGGACTGGGACCACAGCAAGCTGACACCACATGGTCCCGGAGTGCGCCCTTTCAAGCCGGCGGCACTGGCCTTGGCTGCGGGCGCACCGTGGATCGCCAGGGGCTATTCAGGCAATCCCAACCAGATGGCCAGGCTGATTGCCGAGGCGATTGAGTTTCCAGGCTTCAGCTTCCTGCATGTGATGTCCCAGTGTATTACTTTCTGCCCGGAGCAGACCGACTGGAAAGCAATAGTGCATGAGCGTGAGGAGCCGGCACTGGTGGATGCTGACGAGGCGGCCAAACTGTTCCTGCATGAAGACGGGTTCCAGACCGGCGTGCTCTACTCACAGCAGCGCCAGACCTGGCCGCCCGCTACGACAGTGCAAGTCGCCGCGGATGCGGTGGAACAATTGTCAGCTTCATTCAGGGTTTGACGGTGGCTAACACCAGGATATGACTATGGCTAACAATGAACGCAATAGTGAGCTCGCCCATTTCCTCGCCCACTCGGTGGAGCTGGAGTCGGAAGCCAGGGAGCGTTATGAGGAACTGGCGGACTCCATGGCCCAGCATCACAACGACCAGGTCGCCCGGTTCTTCCTGCGCATGGCGAAAGAGGCGCAGCAGCATCTGGCAGAGGTGGCGGAACTGGGGGGTGGCATGGAATTACCCGAGCTCAAGGCCTGGGAGTTCAACTGGCCCGGTGCCGAG
>CBDTVJ010000470.1:0-3732 GCA_965363655.1 uncultured Halieaceae bacterium
GACTGTGGAGAGGTGGTGCTGTTACCGGAAACCTGCCATTTAGCGCCGGTAGATTCCCCCGCCTTGTTGCAGCGGGAAATCCGCGAATTCCTGGCGATCAATGACCTCCTGATTTGCAACCCGACCGCGTCATCAGAGGTGGATAAAGCGGATGTGGCGATGTCCTTTTCCAGGGCTGCCACAGCCTATGATTCTGTCGCGCGGCTGCAGCGCGATGTTGGGAGTCAGTTGCTGCTGAGCCTCGATCGCTTTGCGGATGAGCCGGGCATTATCCTTGACCTGGGTTGTGGTACCGGTTCCTTCTACCCCGAATTGCAGCACCGGTTTCCAGCTGCACATTACATCGGCTTGGACCTGGCCAGCGGCATGGTGAATTACGCACGCGATCGCTGTCCCGACGATTGCGATTGGGTGGTGGCAGACGCGGAGGCTATACCGCTGGCCAGCGACTCGGTGAACCTGGTTTTCAGTAGCCTGGCGATCCAGTGGTGCTATCGCCCTGAACATCTATTCGCCGAGCTGGCCAGAATATTGCGCCCTGGAGGTTGTTGTGTGTTTACTTCTCTGGGTCCGGGTACGCTCAGGGAATTGCGCGCGGCATGGTCCGCTGTCGACGCTCACCAGCATGTGAATCACTTTTTAAAGGCCTCGCAGCTGGAACAGGCCGCCGGGAAAATTCCTGGCATCCAGCTGGATATTCATAGCCAGGACTATCGGATGGAGTACCAGCGGGTGCGGGATTTGTTGGCGGAATTGAAGACACTGGGCGCGCACAATATGAATCGAAGTCGGCCTGCTGGCCTCACTGGTCGCCGTGCTCTGCAGGGCATGTTGTTGGCGTATGAGGAGTGGCGTGAGGAGGGTTTACTGCCCGCCACTTATGATGTCATTTTTGGGGTGCTGGAGAAAATATGAGTAAGGGCTGGTTTGTCACGGGAACAGATACGGAGGTGGGTAAGACTGCTATCAGTTGTGCCCTGTTGACCGCCGCTGCCGGCGCTGGCCTGAGCACCGCAGCGGTGAAGCCGGTGGCGGCCGGTTGCGATGCCAATGGCCATAATGAAGATGCCCTGCAATTGATGGCCGCCATGACCGAGACCCTGGACTATAGCCAGGTGAACCCCGTCGCACTGGCGTCCCCGGTTGCGCCCCACATCGCTGCCGACCAGGAGAACAGGCGTATGCAGGCGAGTCGCATCGCCGGTATTTGCCGCGGTGTCATGCTCGGTGGCGCTGACTTCGTGCTGGTGGAAGGAGCCGGCGGTTGGCGAGTGCCTATCAATCCAAGAGAGACCCTGGCGGACGTGGCGGTGGAATTGCAGGTGGGGGTAATTCTGGTGGTGGGAATGCGGCTGGGTTGCATTAACCATGCCTTGCTCACCGCTGAAGCCATCCGCCGCGATGGCCTGGAGTTGGCGGCTTGGGTGGCGAATCAGCCCGGACCCCGTATGTCCTGCCACGAGGAGAATCTGGCAACACTGCGGCATCTGCTGCCGGCGCCATTGCTGGGAGATGTCCCTTTGCTTTCTCCATGGAGGGCAGAGCAAGCGGCCACATACCTTTCAATTAAGAGCCTGATGAATGAGTAAGCGCTAACTTACATAATTTATTCCGACTCTATATAACTCCTTTTCACGACTGCAGGCTGCTTAAAACGCAAAAAGATATTTGACTTCCCTGTGTATTACAGGACAATGTGTGCGCTGAACACATGGCGGGAACGCGGCTCCTTTGAGTGGCTGCTCCCACTGACAGAACTATCAAGAGGAAGAGACCATGCCAGACTACAAAGCACCCCTGCGCGATATCAGTTTTGTCATGAACGAGTTGCTGGAATCCGAGAAGCTCTACCAGACGCTGCCAGGCTATGAGGAAGCGACAGAGGACCTTATGAACGCCATCGTGGAAGAGGGCGCCAAATTTTCCGAGAACGTTTTATCGCCCCTCTACCAGAGCGGCGACGATGAGGGTTGCCACTGGAGCGCCGAGGGCGTAACCACTCCCAAGGGCTTTGCCGAGGCCTATCACCAATACGTGGAAAATGGCTGGCCTGCGCTGAGCGCGAGCGTGGAATCCGGTGGTCAGGGTATGCCGAATCTGATGAGTATTGTGATCAACGAGCTGGCCGGAACGGCCAATTGGTCCTGGCTGATGTACCCGGGACTTAGCCTCGGTGCGCTGAAAACGGTTGACGCTCACGGCGACCCTGAGCAGAAAGAAAAATATCTGGGCAAGCTGGTTAGCGGTGAATGGACTGGCACCATGTGCCTGACAGAAGCGCAGTGCGGCAGTGACCTGAGCTTGTTGCGCGCCAAAGCCGAGCCGCAGGCAGATGGCACCTACGCGATAACGGGCACCAAGATCTTTATCAGCGCTGGCGATCACGATATGGCGGAAAATATTATCCACATCGTGCTCGCGCGCCTGCCGGACGCACCTCCCGGCACCAAGGGCATTTCCCTGTTTATCGTGCCCAAATTTAAGGTTAATGACGATGGCAGCGTTGGGGAGCGCAATGCGCTGCAGTGCGCGTCTATCGAGAAGAAAATGGGTATCAAGGCGTCTGCCACCTGCGTCATGAACTTCGACGGCGCAACGGGCTATTTGATTGGACCGCCCAACAAAGGCCTGAGCTGCATGTTCACCTTCATGAATACCGCCCGCATTGGTACCGCTATTCAAGGCCTGGCCCACGGCCAGCTGGCATTCCAGGGGGCGCTGTCTTATGCCCGGGAGCGGCTTGCCATGCGCAGCCTGACCGGCCCCAAAAACCCCGATGGCCCCGCTGACCCGATCATTGTGCATCCGAATGTGCGTCGCATGCTGCTCACGCAGAAGGCCTTCGTGGAAGGCAGCCGCGCGCTCATTTATTTCCTGGCCCAACTTGGCGACATTGTGGACCGTGGCGATGAAGAGCAGGCCAAGCAGGCGGATGACCTGATGGCGCTGCTAACCCCCATCGGCAAGGCCTTTGTGACCGAGACAGGTTATGAGGCCGCTAATATAGGCGTGCAGGTATACGGTGGGCACGGTTTCATTAAAGAGTGGGGCATGGAGCAAATCGTGCGCGATGCCCGTATTTCTATGCTGTACGAGGGCACCACGGGCATTCAGGCGCTGGACCTGTTGGGCCGTAAGGTGCTGGGTAGCGGCGGCAAGCTGCTGCTGGGTTTCACCGAGATGATTGATGAGCTGTGCGCAGCAAATGCTGGTGAGGAGAACGCCGATTTCACCAGCGTGCTCAAATCCTACAAGGATGAATGGCTGGAGCTGTCGATGAAGATTGGGGAATCTGCCATGGAAAATCCCGATGAGGCAGGTGCGGCAGCCGTGGATTACCTGATGTACAGTGGCTATATCACACTGGCATATTTCTGGGCGCGTATGGCCATATTGGCGCGACAGAAAATTGCTGCAGGTGAAGGTGATGGCGATTTCTATGAAGCCAAGATCATGACCGCGCACTTTTTCTTTGAGCGCCTGTTGCCGCGCACCCTCGCGCACAAGCAGCTCATACTTTCAGGTGCCGAGAATCTGATGGACATGCCGGAAGCATTGTTCGACCTGTAACACTTATATTGCCGGCGAATTACGCGGCTGCCGCGTGACTTTGCCGCTTTGCAGGGGGAGAATGGTCGAAGCTTTTCGGCCACTCTCTTAAAGGTGTAGATGTCCAAACCCATGAGCAAAGATCATTCTCGAGACCTCGATCGCAGCTACAGTAATAAGCTG
>CBDTVJ010000471.1:0-3729 GCA_965363655.1 uncultured Halieaceae bacterium
GGTATAGCAGAAGAGAAAGATGAGGTAGGGCAGGTCACCGGGCTTGCCTGGACCTCCGTGGGCGGAGAGCTATTGACTATTGAAGCAGTGGCTGTCACCGGTAAAGGGCGACACGTCATGACAGGCTCCCTGGGCGATGTGATGCAGGAATCTATTCAGGCTGCCACCACCGTGGTGCGAAGCCGCTCCCAGCTGTTGGGTATTCCATCGACCTACCATGAAAAGCACGATGTACATTTTCATGTTCCGGAGGGCGCCACACCCAAGGACGGTCCCAGCGCTGGAGTTGCGATGTGTACTGCCCTGGTTTCGGTGCTGACTAGTATCCCGGTACGGGCCGATGTTGCCATGACTGGTGAAATCACTTTGCGCGGGGAAGTTTTACCGATTGGTGGCCTCAAGGAGAAGCTGTTGGCGGCCCGTCGAGGGGGAATCAAGACAGTAATTATCCCCAAGGAGAACGAAAGGGACCTGATAGAAGTCCCCGATAACATCAAGGAGCATCTGAAAATTCGCCCGGTGAAGTGGATTGATGAAGTGCTTGCCATCGCTCTCGAAACCATGCCGGAACCACTCACTGACGAAGAATTCCTCGCGGATGCCATGTCGGGCAGTGGTGACGGAGAAAATGACGAAAAAAATCGAATAAATACACACTAACAGGCACTAACATTATTGACCGCCATTCCTGCTCTGGTATAAAGTCGTGCGTCTGAGTGTATGGTGGGTCGAAGTGCCTGTTTTTAAAGCATTGTAGAAATGCCGCAAGTGGTAATTTGGGACGCTTGCGGGAAACCAGCGGCGTTCGCTATTGCCGCGCGGTTACAATATCAAAATCCGAAACAATTACCTTTTAAGGGGAAAAGAGTGAACAAAACTGAACTGATTGACGCAATTGCAACGGCAGCAGACCTGCCAAAAGCCTCTGCTGGACGCGCCCTGGATGCCGTTGTCGAGAGTGTTACCGAGGCACTGAAAAAAGGTGACCAGGTCGCATTGGTAGGCTTTGGTACGTTTTCGGTCAAGCACCGTAGCGCGCGCAGTGGTCGCAACCCACAGACAGGCGCAACTATTGAAATTGCCGCGTCCAATGTGCCTAGTTTCAAGGCCGGTAAAGCGCTGAAAGACGCGGTCAACTCCTGATAAAAAGGTAGTTGGCGTCCTGGACTGGCGGTCCGTTTTTTTACCGCTTCAATCCTGGGACGGCGATTTTTGGTTTCAATGTGAGAAAGGCGCACATTTTTGTGCGCTTTTTTTTTATTTTTTGTGAGTATTATTCATGCTTCAAGATATCCGTCAGAACGTACAGGGCACAGCGGCCAAGATCGTTGTGGGACTCATAGTCATATCCTTTTCATTATTTGGTATTGAATCGATATTGCTTGGCGGAGGTGGTAACTCGATCGCAGAGGTCAATGGCGAGGAGATCAGCCCACAGGAACTGCAGCAATCTGTAGATACCCAGAAAAGGCGCCTTATCGCCATGATGGGCAACAACTATGATCCTGCGATGCTGGACGATGAGCGACTCGCGGCTCAGGCACTTGAGGCCTTAATCGGCCGGAAGTTACTGATGCAGAGCGCCCGCGATATGAAGCTGGCGGTCTCGGAAGGCGAAATTGGTTCACTCGTTGCCAGCATGGACCAATTCAAGGCGGATGGCGTGTTCTCGCCGCAGGTCTACAAGAGTGTGCTATCGAGCGCCGGCTACACACCTGGCTACTTTAAACAGGTTCTGCACGACGATATGTTGGTAAACCAGCTGCGCAGTGGCCTGGCGGGAAGTGACTTCGCTACGCCGGCAGAGCTGGCCCTCACAGCAAAGATCGTATCTGAGCAGCGAGACCTTAGATACGTGACTATTCCGCAAGAGAAGTTTATATCCGCAGCGCCTGTCAAGGATGAGGAGGTTGCGACGTACTACACAGACCATCAGGCGGAATTTCGCACATTTGAATCTGTTGATCTGGATTACATAGAACTGTCGCTGGCGGATTTCATCCAGCCAGCGGAAGAGCGGGCTGTGTTGGAAGCCTTTGAAATCGCGAAAGAAAGTTTTCAGTTTCAGGCTCGCAACCGGATTTCCCATATCCTGTTTGAAGATAGTGGCGATGGTGCCGTTGACGAGCGTATAGCCCTTGCCCAGGCCCGGTTGGCGGAGGGTGCTGCTTTTGCAGAGGTGGCCAGGGAGCTGTCGGATGATGTTGGTTCGGCGGCCAAGGGTGGTGATTTGGGTTTTTCCGACGGTGATGCTTTCCCCGAGGCGATGGAGGCTGCTATAGCGCAGCTGCAACCGGGTACCGTATCAGCTCCGCTGGAAACTGACGCGGGCGTCCACCTCATTGTTGTGACCGAGCGCAGTGAGGGTAAGGAGCCAAGCCTGGAGGAAATGCGTCCGCAACTGGAGGCAACTATACAGGCAGACGAGGCGCGAGTTGAACTTGTTCGGACAGTAGAGTCTCTCAAGGATCTGGTATTCAACGCGGAAGGTCTTGATGCGCCGGCCAAGGAACTCGATTTGTCCGTCAAGAGAGCAGACGGCATTACCCGTAGCCAAGCAGAGGGCGTATTTGCCAATGCCTCTCTACTGGGTGCGGCGTACTCTGAGGAGGTGCTGGAATCTGGTCATAACAGTGAGGTAATAGAGTTAGCGAACGATACATTCGCTGTTTTGCGCGTACGAACCCACAATCCACCAGAGGTAAAGCCACTGGAACTGGTGAAGGGAGAGATTGTGGCGGTAATCATAGCGAAAAACGCGCGTGCAGCCCTCATGACTGAAGCAGAGAACGCCCTCACACAACTGCGCTCAGGCGTGGGAGTGGAAGAGTTCGCGGATGCGCAAGGCTACGAGTGGCAGGTTGAACTGGGCGTCAACAGGAGCAACAGTAATGTTCTGCCTGAAGTGCTGCGCCGCACGTTCGAGTTACCACGGCCGGCAGGTGACGCAGCCTCTACTGATTATATCCTGACCCAGGCTGGCGATGCAGTTGTCATAAAATTAGTGAGTGTGAATGCTGGAGATTATGCAGCTCTGCAAAAGCCTGAACAGCAACAAATACAGCAGCAGGTTAGCTCGGAGTTCGGTAGCCTGGTCAACACAGAGTTCGACCGCAGTTTGCGAGAAAGCGCTGAAATATCTACCGTTTTGTAATGCATTATTTGAGGTAAACATGGCTACACAGGTATTAACCTTAAACCAGATTTCGTTGAAGGGGCTGGAACGGCTGCCCCGGGATTCTTATGAGCTTGCCAGCGAGTTCTCACATCCCGAAGCGATACTGTTGCGCAGCCACAAGCTCAAGGCAGAAGATATACCTGAGTCCGTGCTGGCAATTGCCCGGGCGGGCGCGGGTGTCAACAATATTCCGGTAACAGCGTGTACCGAGCGCGGTATACCTGTATTCAACTCTCCGGGTGCTAACGCTAACGCGGTTAAAGAGCTGGTCGCAACAGGGCTGCTATTGGGCTCCCGCGGCATTGTTGATGGTATCGACTATGTGCGCACCCTGGATGGGATGCAAGATGAGGCAGAGCTGAATAAGACGCTGGAGGCGCAAAAGAAGCAATTCAAGGGGAGTGAGTTGGTAGGCAAGACCCTTGGAGTGGTCGGCCTGGGAGCCATTGGATCGCTCGTTGCTGAAATGGCCCTTACCCTGGGCATGGATGTCGTAGGCTATGATCCCGCGCTCTCCGTGGAAGCTGCCTGGCGCCTTTCCAGCCAGGTTC
>CBDTVJ010000472.1:0-3727 GCA_965363655.1 uncultured Halieaceae bacterium
CCTACTTCCAATGCCTCGAACATGGGGTCTCCATTCTTCCCTGACCAGGTTACTTTAGCCTATTTTTATCCGTGTATCAGACTATAATCAGGCCTTTCTGTCCCGGAGTCCTGATTATGGGTTTTTACGATAACTATGTATTGCCGAGGTTCATTGCCTGCGCCTGCGGTACCAAGCCAATTATGAAGCAGCGGGAAAAAGTGGTGCCCAACGCCCGTGGCACGGTACTGGAGATCGGTATCGGCAGTGGCCTGAATTTGCCGTATTACGATGCGGGCAAGGTAGACCGGTTGATTGGTCTTGATCCCTCTGCAGCCTCATGGAAGCTGGCAGGTGAGCGGGCCGCTCATCTCGATTTTGAGGTGGAATTTATCGGTCTGCCCGGAGAACAGATCCCACTGGATGACGCCAGTGTCGATACGGTGCTGGTTACTTTTGCCCTGTGCACCATCCCTGATCCCATCATGGCCCTGCAAGGTATGGCAAGGGTGCTGCGCCCCGGCGGTAGCCTGATATTTTGCGAGCACGGTAAAGCGCCCGATGCCAGCGTGTGCAAATGGCAGGACCGGGTCAATCCTGTGTGGCGGGCGATGGCGGGGGGATGCAACCTGAACCGCGACATTCCCGGGCTGTTGCAGTCCGGTGGCTTTGAAGTGTCCGAATTGCACAGCAGCTATCTTCCCGGTACGCCCCGTATCGCGGGTTTCAACTACTGGGGAAGTGCCAGGCTGGCGTAGGCAGCCCGGCGGTTGACGACCTCGTTCAAACCGCTTTAGGCAGTATGTAGAGTTCGACCCTGCGGTTTTGTGAGCGTCCGGCGGCGCTGGCGTTGTCGGCGAGAGGTTGATCGAAGGACAGTCCCTCAACATACATGCGGGCCTGGGCGACACGCTGGGTCGCAAGGTAGTCAGCAACACTTTTGGCGCGACGCTCTGACAGGGTCTGGTTGTACTGGCGGCTACCGGTATTGTCGGTATGGCCACTGACGCGGATGATGGTGTCTGCGTATTTTGCCAGTACCAGTCCCACTGAATTGAGTGTGGGATAAAAGCCCTGGTTCAGGTTGTAGGAATCTGTCTGGAAAGTAATGTTTCCCGGCATGATCAGGCGGATATTGTCGCCCTCGCGAATCACCTGTACACCGGTGCCCTGTAGCTGCTCCCTGAGCTTGGCTTCCTGCACGTCCATATAGGCGCCGATGCCCGCGCCAACGATACCGCAGCCCAGCGCGGCGTTACGGGCTTTTTCGGTGGAGTCCATGGCTCCGATCAGGCCGCACACAGCTGCGGCCCCGGCGCCGTAGGTGGCTGCCTTGCTGGCCTGCTGCTCGCCGGTATAGGGGTTGGTGGTGCAGGCTGTCAGCAAAAAGACCAGTGCCAGGCCAATCATTGTAGTTCCGCGCATATTCCTTCCCTTTATTGTGATAGCAGTGCAGTTGGCAGGGCGAACCCTGTGCCGCTGCATCTGTTGGCTTGTAAGCTGGGACACATTGGCCCTGGCTTTGTTCTGGGCGCTATTGTAAAGAATTGTATCTTCGCAGTGGTCACCCGCAGCGGATTTATGTACATTTATCTGTCATTTTTACTGTCAGGAGCATGGCGCTATGAGTACACACTCTGCGATAGATGGTATTGATTACGGCCCTCTGGCAGCCCTTGTCGGTACAGGATGATGAAATGCGCTATACAGAAAGCACTATTCTCGATATCTACAACAAGAAATCCTACGACCACAGCGATGTGAATACCCTGCGTCGGACCGGCTGATGGATCCGCTGACCCAGGGTGTTTTGGGTGCCTCCTTGCCCCAGGCCAGCGCCCGCGGCAAGTATGCCGCCAGCGCCGGCCTGCTGGGTTTCCTGGCCGGCATGGCGGCAGACCTGGATGTGCTGATACGCTCCAGCACAGATCCCCTGCTGTTCCTGGAGTATCACCGCCAGTTTACCCACTCACTGGTGTTTATCCCTGTTGGCGGGTTGTTGTGTGGCCTGGTGTTGCACTGGCTGCTCGGTCGCAGGCGCGGGCTGTCCTTTCGCCAGAGCTGGCTGTATTGCACCCTGGGTTATGCCACCCATGCACTGCTCGATGCCTGCACCACCTATGGCACGATGCTCTTTTGGCCTTTCAGTGATGTACGGATAGCCTGGAACACCATCTCGATTATCGATCCACTGTTTACCCTGCCTCTGTTGCTGGCAGTGATTATGGGTGCGAAGCGGCGCAGGCCGGTGTATGCGCGAATCGCATTGGCCTGGGCTGTCACCTACATGGGACTGGGACTGTGGCAGCGCAACGCAGCGGTCGATATGGGCTGGGCACTGGCGGCCCAGCGCGGCCATGAACCGGCGCGGCTGGAAGCAAAACCCAGTTTCGCCAACATCCTGGTGTGGAAGATCGTGTATGAAACGGATGATCGCTTTTATGTCGATGCGGTCCGCGCCAGTTTTGCACCGAGGACTTTCAAAGGACAGTCAGTGCAAAAGCTCGACATAGACAGGGACATGCCCTGGCTGGACCAGGATTCGCAGCAGGCGCTGGATATTGAGCGTTTTCGGTGGTTCAGTAACGGCTATATCGCCCGCGACCCGATTTACGCCAACCGCATCATCGATATTCGCTACTCCATGATTCCCAACGAGGTAGAACCCCTGTGGAGCATCGAATTGCGCCCCGGCGCGGGTCTGCATGAGCATGCTGCCTATCGTGTACACCGCGACGCGGATACGGGCAGTGGCGCGCGTATCTGGAGCATGCTAAGCGGCAGCTGATAGCCGCTGAGCTCAGGACCCTTTCAGTACCGAGCGCGCCGCAGGCAGGGCTTTACCGGTCACGATGGGGGCACCCTGGCGGTCGAGCACGGCTTCCAGCGCATTCAGGCAGTACAGGACATTGCGCTCATTGCTGGCAAAGCCCATCAGGCCGATACGCCAGGTCTTGCCGGCCAGTGAACCCAGCCCGGCACCGATTTCAAGGTCGAATTCTTCCAGCAGGGCGGTGCGTACCGCGGCCTCATCGACACCCTCAGGTACTTTGACCAGGTTCAGTTGCGGCAGCCTGTATTCCTCGGCGACAGCCATCTGCAGTCCCATGGCCTCCAGGCCTGCTACCAGTGCCTTGTGGTTGCGCAGATGACGCTGCTGCGCCGCTGCCAGCCCTTCCTCCTCGAGCATGATGAGTGACTCGTGCAGGGCGTACAGGTCGTTGACGGGTGCGGTGTGATGGTAAGCCCGCTTGCTGCTGCCACCCCAGTAGCCCATGATCAGCTGCATATCGAGAAACCAGCTCTGCACCTTGTGCTCACGCGCCTTGATCCGGTCTACTGCCTTGCTGCTGAAGGTGATGGGCGAGATGCCAGGAATGCACGACAGGCACTTTTGCGTGCCCGAATACATGGCATCGGCGCCCCAGGCGTCAGCTGCCACCTCGATACCACCCAGGGAAGTGACCGTGTCTACTATGGATAAAGCACCGTGCTCGCTGGCCAGTTTGCACAGCGCGGCGGCGTCACTGCATACGCCGGTGGATGTTTCGGCGTGGACAAATGCCAGTATCGACGCATCCGGGTGCTCTTTGAAAGCGGCCTCGACCTTGTCGATGCTCACGGGTTCGCCCCAGGTATCGTCGACCATGATGGCAGTGCCGCCACAGCGTTCCACATTCTCCTTCATGCGGCCGCCAAATACGCCATTCTGGCACACGATAACCTTGTCTCCCGGGGATACCAGGTT
>CBDTVJ010000473.1:0-3720 GCA_965363655.1 uncultured Halieaceae bacterium
GTGAAGGTCATGTATTTGTCTTACAAATAGAATTCGGCGAAAGTATAGGGCGTATCTCACGCCCTGAAAATAACTTCTTTCCCGATCAATCATCGATCGATGAACTCCACCCAACTTTACTTTTCAGACTGACCCAATGATGAATTACCGAACTCGTTCACAAGCCAGTTACATACGGCCCTGACTTCGGTATTTATATGCGCATCTGCGAGCGAGACTTTTACTGTGGTAAGGATGCACCCTACAACACCTATTCGGATAAAAATACCGGCAACTGCGCAGCACATCTTTACCATGGATGGGTATAAAAATGCATAGATTATCGTTTACCCTGACTCGTCTCATGGTGTTTCCTGTAACCAGTACATCAAGGCGGATGTTGTGAACTTCCTGTCCTATTAGGTCGGTCGTGCAGTAGAGTAATCTTCCAGGAATGCAGCAGGATTATGTTGATCGAGGTGTAAGCTCGCGAGGCTGTTGCAGTGAACGGCCATTCGCTTGAGGAAAAGCCTGTTCGTCAGTGTCGGTCAAATCCTGAAACTGCTAATACGAGCGCAGGGAAGTTGTCATGCGGATGTTCGCAGAGGGCACAAAGCGAAATCATCCTGGACTTCGGAAACAGCAACTACCGCACCAAAACGGACGCTGGCTATGTTGCCACCAGAGGCGGTTATCGGCACACATCGGACGCTGAGGAAATTACGATGGGCCTCCGAGAAGGACCCAAAGGCGACCCTCGTGCTCGCGTCAATTAGCAATAGCCGCGGCAGGTACTCGACGTGCCCAGTGGCTGATTGTGCCAGGATTGACCGGGGGGGCAGGAGCAATATTGGGGGTGTCGAGGGAAATCAGTCAGATTTCGAATGCCCCAGGGCTGGATGGTCACGCGTATTCCTGCTCTAATTTTTGATGGAATAGTGGAAATAGGGTGTTTATACTTCTTATACTTTCAAGCGAGTCTGACCCCATAGGTCCATAGGTCCATAGGTCCAAGACCACGCAGCTGCGTATGCATTGGGGCCAGTCCTGGTTTGCGAAAATAGTAACTCTCACCCAAATGGCACTAATTCCCCGTCATGCTTTCGCCAACTCGGGAATAACAATCGTCATACCCGGACGCACCCGATCAGGATCAAGGTCCGGGTTGTACTGCCGCAACAGCCACATGGGTACTTTGTACTGCCGCCGGGTGAGCTCCCACAGGGACTCTCCCTGGGCAATAACATGCGTGTGCGTGGCGCGGATATGCCAGACCATGAAAAAGGCCTGCTGTAAATCACTCTGGTACGCGACTCGCCGTCGTTCAAACTCCCGGGAGCTGACTTTCGAGAAATCCAGTTTCAATCGATGGCCGATCACCACTGGCCGACCATAGCGCCTGGCACTGAGTCGCCGCAGCTGGCTCGCCCTGATATCCAGCCATTCCGCGTAGTGGCCCAGCGTTTCCGACGCTTGTACTTCAATGCTGTGATCGTCCGCAACCGTGTAGTCGCTTGGGTCGGCCAGTAAGGCCATGCCAGTTTCGCTGGGCAACAATTCCCCCGCCGAATTGCCAGCACCTGTCTCCAGCGCTACCAGCGAGCCCGCCAATGCAGGCACCTCTTCCGCGGGCTCATAGAGGGCTACTTCCACTGACCCCGAAGCAGAGTCTGCAACCCTATTCGGGGCTGCTTCCTGAAAAGAAATCTGCACCAATGTCGGGCTGACAGGACCGGTCTGGGCCACTACGATTGAACCCTCCAGCGGCAACCTCAGCACCTGCCCGATGCGAATATGGTAGCGTCGGTTGAGTCCGTTCATGCCGGCAACATCGCGGATGCTGTGGCCATAGCGGGTGGCGATCCCCGATACTGTGTCACCCCGCACCACGGTGTGGAACAGATCGGGGGTCTGCTCCGAAAATCGCTCCTCGGCGGGGATAGCAGCCAGTAGTTCTGCCGGATTGCCGACGATGCTATCGCTGGGAACGCGCATTGTAAATCCCTGCGGAATGCGTTTCTTCCCGCTCCATATCGGGCCAAGCAAAGCGCGGTTGTGTCGCTTGAGCAGGTCGAAGTCGGTGTTGAACGCCCTGACAAAAGAATCCACCGGTAGGTAGTTGGGCATTTCTATCTCTGCATAGGAAACCGGGCTCGCGCTTTGGAAAGGCGCGAAATAGCGGTCGGGATCAGAACTCACTTCAAGCGCAGCCAGGAATGAAAGGTAAAAATTGCGTGACGCGAAGCCGAAGGAACGCCCCTTGTAGTCGCGAACAATAGCGGCAATATCGGTTGTACCCAACTGCCTGCTGGCGCGCCGCATACTGGAAGCACCCGCGTTGTACGCGGTCAGCGCCAATGGCCAGGTGCCCGTGAGCTGGTAGTTGTGCTCCAGCAACTGGGCGGCGGCGTTGGTAGCTGCGAAGGGATCCATGCGTTCGTCCACCACGTAATCCACCTGCAAGTAGCGGCGCCCTGTTGAACGGGTGAACTGCCAGATACCCGCTGCTCCCGCACTGGAGTAAGCCTCAGGATTAAAGGAGGACTCCACGTGAGGCAGAACGCCGAGCTCCCGCGGCAGGCCTTTTTCCATCAACACCGAGTCAATATACGCGTTCCACTCCCCTGATCTTGCCAGACCTTGCCGAAAACGATCTGACTGCCCCCGTTGAAAGCGCATGTTCCCGGCAGCCCTGCGCAGACGCTCGCTGTCCGCATCCTCGCCCCATAGCAATAGTACCCGCCGCTCCTCCGCGGTGAGTTCTATGGACGGGTTCGCGGCCAAACGCCTGAGAGTCTTCGAGTGGCGGGCCAGTGCCGCCTTTATCGACTTCTTGTCAGCGTGATAGTCGTCAGCCAACTGCAATGTCTCATAGATTACCGTGACATCATTCGCGTCGTGGATAAAACCGCTGCTGGTGTCTACTTCTGTGTAGACCTTGACCCAGAAATCGATGTCGGGTTGCAGCTCCACAGGTCTGGGAAACAGATCTTGTGCCGGGCTTGCGGCTGCAAACACGACGGTCAGGCACATGCATACCCACTGCACTGGAGAGAAAATTCGGATGTTCATACCTCGCTCAATTCAATACTCGTAAGTCTACACAGCCACACCTGGCCCAGCGATAGTACAAATAGTACATCGTATTGGGCTTGCGCGAGTTATTGTCAAATCTGGTGTTTGGCCCATTGAATCATGCGGCGACCTGGTTGTCAGATTAAAGTTACCCTGACCCCAATAACCCTAATATACAATTTCTGATTCAGATCATTGTGAGAGGCGATCGAAGCGGTCAAAGTCCATACCTCGTCGGTGTTCGCCGCCGCAACCCGCTCTTCATTGAGCCGCGAGACGCAAATTTCTGAGCATCCGAAATCAGCCGAAAATTACCTCCCACCTTCATGCTGGCAGGGTCCCCTCCGGGCACAGGCTGTGTGAAAACTCGAAATGTTGCCGAATCAGGGGATACCTCGACCCTTACCCGATAGGCAATCGTGGCTTACAGCGCATCCTGCGCGATCGAATTTTACGAACGAGATTTCGTACCGAGTTTTCACATAGCCTGGGCACGAGACCGACCTTGGTCAGCAGAATCTGAGCGTCTGTTTTCTCCAAAGGAGACGCTGAAAATCGCATCGTAGGGGGCGATCTCCGGCCAAGAACTGATATCTTTAACTCCAAGATAATTGCTCGATACAGCTCTAGTTTCGTCGAAAATTCAGCATATATTTTTAACCAAAC
>CBDTVJ010000474.1:0-3699 GCA_965363655.1 uncultured Halieaceae bacterium
ATTCCACCAGCCCGGTAACCTCGTCCAACAGGTCCGGGTCGATTACTGCAGTAGCGCCGATAGCAGACGCTTCCACCTTAACCTGTTCAAGAATGGATTGTTGGCGTTGCTCGAAAGAGGCCATCACCCTCGCCTCAGCCAGGGCCTCGACATACTGCTCTGGCTTGTCCAGCACAATTGCACTGCTGCCGTAAAAGCGATGGCCGCGAGTAACATTGCCGGTGCTGAGCCCCAGAATTTCGCCGTGGTCGCTGTTTGCTCCCAGCATCGCAACTATCCAGTGTACCGGGCGCACAAACTCTTCGCGGCTGGCGCCCCAGCGCATGCGCTTGGGAATGGGGAGCGCCTGCACGGTGTCCTTGATGATGTCATTCAGCGCGTCGCTGGCGCTCACACCGGCAACGGTACTGCGCAGTCCCAGCCGTTGGCCCTTGGGTGTATCGATGGTTTGCAACTGCTCGGGTTCTACCCCTTGCTTCCTGGCGAAACCGCTGGCTGCCGGCGTCCAGTTACCCTCTTCATCCCGCGCGCGATCAACGGGTGGGCCCAGCGCCTCAATATTTTTGTCAGGCGCCTGCAGTTGCACGTCGGCAATCAGGACTGCGAGGCGTCTGGGTGTGGCAAACCATTGCACGTCGCCGTGGCCTAATTGCCGTTGGCGCAGGCCGTTAACGATGCCATCGCGAAAGGCCAGGCCCAGTGATTTCAGTGCTTTGGGGGGCAGTTCTTCAGTGCCCAATTCCACCAGTAAAGTATCGGTGCTCATGGTCTATTTAGCCTCCGCCTGAATTCGATCCAGGACTTCTGTACGCAGGGCTTCCGGGGCGAGGGGGAAGCCCAGCTGGGCGCGTGCATCGAAGTAGGCCTGGGCGACGGCACGGGCCAGGGTCCGTACTGCCAGGATAAAACGCTGCCGCTCGGTTACGGAAATCGCGTGACGCGCATCCAGCAGGTTGAATGCGTGGGAGGCCTTCATTACCATTTCATAGGCAGGTAATGGCAGGTTTTTTTCCACCAGGCGCAATGCTTCGCTCTCGCAGTGTTTGAAGTTGGCGAACAGCTGGTCGACATCCGCCTCTTCGAAATTGTAATGGGACATCTCCACCTCGTTCTGGTGGAATACGTCACCATAGGTCACCCTGCCTGCGGGACCCTCGGACCACAGTAGATCATAAATACTATCGACACCCTGCAGGTACATGGCTATGCGCTCGATACCGTAGGTGATCTCGCCGGTAACCGGGTAACACTCCAGGCCGCCGGCCTGCTGGAAGTAAGTAAACTGGGTCACCTCCATGCCGTTCAGCCAGACTTCCCAGCCAAGTCCCCAGGCACCCAGTGTCGGTGATTCCCAGTTATCTTCCACAAAGCGTATGTCGTGAATAGAGGTATCGACACCCAGCGCAGCCAGCGATGCCAGGTAAAGCTCCTGGAAATCCGGCGGGGATGGCTTCATCGCCACCTGGAACTGGTAGTAATGTTGCAGTCGGTTGGGGTTCTCGCCATAACGTCCATCCGTGGGCCGCCGACAGGGCTGCACGTAAGCTGCATTCCAGCTTTCAGGCCCCAGCGCCCGCAGGAAGGTTGCCGGGTGAAAGGTGCCGGCCCCTACTTCCATATCCAGAGGTTGCAGTACAACACAGCCCTGGTCTGCCCAAAACTGCTGTAGTTTTAATATGATCTCTTGAAAAGTAAGAGTCTTGCTGTTGGTTTCTGCCACCGTTTCGCCTATCTGGTCGCTGCAAAAAGCCGGCTATTATACAGTCTCTTTAGGCGGCATAATACGCGCTTTCCCCGAAAGTGAAATTCTTCCATGAATGCGTTAAAAACGGCGCTGGTCAGGGTGATGTTGCATCTTGGGTCGGTGTTGCCGCTAGGCGTGGTGCGGGGACTGGGTCGCGGCGCTGCGCGCTTGTATTGGCACATTGGCGGACGCAGCCGGCGGGTAACGCAAAAAAACATAGCATTGGCTTGGCGGGAACTAAACACGGAGCAACAGGCCAAACTGGCGCGGGACAGCCTCTGTGCGACCGGTGAATTGATTGGTGAAATGAGTCATATTTGGCTGCGGCCCTGGGCCTATGTCTCCACGCTGGTAAAAAGTGTGCAGGGTGTGGAGCTTGTGTCTGAGGCCCTGGCCTGTGGCCGAGGCGTGGTGATATTGGGTCCTCATCTGGGGAATTGGGAGATCCTGGGGCTGCATCTCGGTACTCTCGGTAAGACGGTTTCTCTCTATGAAGCGCCGCGGTTGGCGGGCCTGGGTCCGCTTATTAAACAGGCGCGACAGCGCACGGGCGCGCAACTGGTGCCAGCGAACCGCTCCGGCGTAGCGAGCTTGCTGCGCAATATCCGTGGCGGTGGAATAGTTGGGGTGCTGCCCGACCAGGTGCCGGATAATCCCGGGTCGGGAGAGAACATTCCATTTATGGGGGTGCCCTGCTTCACCGGGACTTTGGCTGCGAGGCTTATCCAACGCAGCGGCGCGCTGGTGGTTTTCGGTTTTGCGCAGCGAGTTCCCGGCGGTTTTGCGTTGCACTACCAGGCGGTGGATTCGGCCCTGTACAGCCAGCATAGTACCTTGGCGTTAGAGGCATTAAACACCGGCATTGAGTCCTGCCTGCGCCTTTGCCCAGAGCAATACCAGTGGGAGTACAAACGTTTCAGGACCCGGCCGCGGACGAAGCCGGGATTTTATGAAGGAATATAATTGCCATATCAGGCGATAAATAAAGGAAGCACATGGTTTTTGGCAAAGTGATTGGCGGCCTGTTGGGCCTGATGATTTGGGGTTTATTTGGACTGGCGCTTGGCGTAGTGGTGGGCCACGCCTTTGACCGGGGGCTGGGCAAGGCCCTGCGCTTTGCATCGCCGGAAAATATCGCGCGTATCAAGCAAAGTTTTTTTGAAACCACTTTTCTGCTGTCCGGTTATCTGGCCAAGGCGGATGGCCGTGTTTCAGAAGCAGAGATTGAGCACACCGAACAACTGATCGCCCAGATGGCCCTGGATGCACAGCAGCGCCAACAGGCGATTGACCTGTTCCGCCGGGGGTCTGCAGCTGATTTCCTGGTTAAACCGGTTATTGCCGCCTTTATAGAGACCTGCGGGCCGCAACGGCAGTTACAGCAGACTCTTTTGTTGTTCCTGATTTCCCTGGCGCATGCTGACCAGGAGCTTTCTCCTCCCGAGCACGCAGCTTTGGTGCACATTGCCGAATTACTGGGCCTGGCGGCGGGACAGCTGGAGCAACTGTTGCGCATGGCCCGGGCCCAGGATCATTTCCAGCAGGGTGGGGGCGCTGGCGTGCAGCCCGGTACCAGCCTGGATGACGCCTACGCAGCTCTGGGTGTGGACAGTGCCATTGAAGACAAGGAGCTGAAACGGGCCTACCGCAAGCTCATGAGCCAAAACCACCCGGACAAGCTGATTGCCAAGGGCGTGCCCGATAACATGGTGAGGTTGGCAACGGAGCGTTCCCAGGAAATTCAGGCGGCCTACGAAATGATCCGCAAGCAACGCGGGCTGGGGAAAGCAAGCTAGCGTTTACAGGCGCCAGAACATCGGGGTAAACAGTACCAGCAGGGTAAAGACTTCCAGCCGTCCCAACAGCATGGTGAAACACAAAAGCGCCTTGGCGAATTCGCTGATCGAGCTGTAGTTGGCGGCTACCTCGCCCAGCCCCGGGCCCAGGTTATTCAG
>CBDTVJ010000475.1:0-3693 GCA_965363655.1 uncultured Halieaceae bacterium
GGATGATTTCGGCACCAATAGCGCGGATGTTACGGGGCAACATTCCCTTGACCGCTTTCTGGATGACCCGCTCAGGGGCTTTATCAATCAGCTTCTCGAAGGAGATTGACTTCAAACCGCCCGGGTAGCCCGTGTGATGGTGATACATTTTGTCGGTGGTCTTGGCACCGGTAACGCGTATCTTCTCGGCATTCACTACCACGATGTAATCGCCGGTATCCACATGGGGGGTGTACTCAGCCTTGTGCTTGCCACGCAGACGGTGTGCAATCTCACTGGCCAGGCGCCCGAGAGTCTTGTCGGCTGCGTCCACAACGAACCAGTCGCGAGACACTTCTTCCGCTTTGGCACTGAAAGTTTTCATGTGTAACTACCCCTTGGAGGAGTCCAATTTCGAGAGCGCGAATACTACGCAATGGACCAAGCCATTTCAAGCGGATAATTTATTAATTTTCACGGACTCGTAACGGGCGCACCCAGCGCCGAGGCCCACTGGGGGCGAGGCGCCCCAGCCTTTCCCGAAACCGGCCGCCCGGCAGCCCTGGCATCGCTAGGGCTTATGCTCCCTGGCCAGGTACTCATAGGACTGCATCTCCTGCAGACGGGAGATGGTGCGCTGAAACTCGAACTCCAGCTGCCCACCGCTGTAGAGTTCCAACAACGGCCTGGCGGCAGCCAGCACCAGCTTCACATTACGGTCGTAAAATTCATCCACCAGGTTGATAAAACGACGCGCCTGGTCATCCTTATCGGCCCCAAACCCCGGCACCCCCGAAATCAGCACGGCGTGGAAGATACGAGCCAGCTCGATGTAGTCATTCTGGGAGCGGGGGCCGTCACATAGCTCGGCGAAGTCGAACCAGGCAACATCATCTGCCAGGCAGCGGCAGGTCAGGTAGCGATTGTTGATTTCCAGACGCTCCCAATGCTTACCGGGCTCCGGCGCCAGGCGTGTAAAGCTCTCCCTAATGCTCCTGTCGGCCCCCTCATCCAAAGGAAAGTGATACAACTCAGCCTGCTGTAACGTGCGCAAGCGATAATCGATACCAGCATCGATGTTCACCACCCGGGTGTATTTCTCCACCAGCGCAATGGCCGGCAGGAAGCGCTGGCGCTGCAAGCCGTTTTCATACAGTTTTCCTGGCTCTATGTTGGACGTTGCCACCAGCGTCACTCCACGGGCGAAAAGCCCCTCCATCAAACCCCCGAGAATCATGGCGTCCCCGATGTCCGTGACAAAAAACTCGTCAAAGCAGATTATCCGGGCTTCCTCGGCCAGACGGTCAGCGACGATCTCCAGGGGGTTTTTTTCACCCTCCAGACTGCCTAGTTCCGTGTGGATCCGCTGCATGAATCGGTGAAAATGGATACGCATTTTGCGGCGCATAGGCAGGCATTCAAAAAAGGCATCCACCAGATAGGTCTTGCCCCGACCCACACCACCCCAGAAATAGAGGCCCATTTCGGGTTCCTCGACATCGCCGCGCAGCTTGCGCAGCCAACCCAGCAAACCACCACTGCCATCACCGCGCCTGGCCAGCAGCCGGTCGAACAGGTCCTGGAGCAAGAGAACCGCATGCTCCTGCGCCGGGTCGTGGGAAAAGTCCTCGCGCTGCAGATCTTCCTGATAGCGCTGCAGGGGTGTCGTCATAGTCGGTGGCTGCCCAATTACGGCTGGATTGCAAACGCGACACTTTAACCAGAGCATTTGCGCTTGGCAATGTCAGGCTCGCCGGCCTTTCGCGCTACAGTCCGACGCGCATTAGCGTTATACTCCTGCTCTCTTTTTTGTAGGCGTGAGGATTCGTTCGTGGAATTACCTGAGTTGAGTTTGGAAATCTTATTGGCAGGGGGCGCAGCCCTTACCTTGCTGGGCATTATAATAGGCTGGGCCGTGGGCCGCCGCACGTCTGCCTCAGACCAGAAGTATCGTGATGTGGAACGCAAACTTGACCAGGTCATGCAGGACAAAAAAGTCTATGAAGACGAAGTAGTAGAACACTTCACAGAAACCGCAAAATTGCTTAACGGCCTTACTGAGAGCTACCGCGATGTCCACAATCACCTGGCCAAAGGTGCAACTGGCTTGTGTCAGGGAGAAGGTCCCGTCGCTCTCGGGCGCCTGGCAAATGGTGCCGAGGCGGCAGAAATACCTCCCCAACTCGCACAAACCCAAGCCCCACTGGATTATGCACCGAAAACCTCACCCGATGAGAAAGGCATGCTCAACGAGGAATTTGGACTGGAGCGCAAGAAGCGCGCGGAAGCACCGGCAGTAGACGAGAAGACCTGATCGTCAATCTACCTAAACCGGGTTGTCGATATCGATAAACCGGTGCTCCAGGGGAAAATGCCCGGCCAAATGCTCGCCGAGGGCCTGCACGCCATAGCGCTCCGTGGCGTGGTGACCCGCCGCCACGAAATGGATACCCTCTTCACGGGCAATATGCACCGTCTGCTCCGAGACCTCCCCGGTCACAAACATGTCGGCGCCCGCCGCTACAGCCGCCTCGATATAGTCCTGGGCACCACCGGTACACCAGGCGATGCGGCTCACCGCAGCTCCGCTTTCGCCAACATGTAAAGCATCACGCCCGGTTATGTCCTGCAGCCTGGCAACCAGGTCCCCAGCCGCTACAGCTTCAGACAAGCTCGCTATGTTACCCACACTGCCTGCCACTGCGGGTTGCAGCGGCTCATGTCGCTCCAGCTCCAGCCCCAATAACTGGCCCAGGCGGGCGTTGTTGCCAAACTCAGGATGACCGTCCAGCGGTAGGTGATAAGCCAACAGACTGACGTCACTTGCGAGTAAGGCGGCTATGCGCCTGCGCTTCATGCCCACGATACAGGGCGACTCCCCGCGCCAGAAGTAACCGTGATGCACCAGGATCGCGTCCGCACCCCAGTCAATCGCCGCATCCAGCAGCAGCTGACAGGCAGTGACACCCGTCACCAGGCGACTGACCTGGGAGCCACCTTCAACCTGTAAGCCGTTGGGACAATAATCCTCATAGCGTTGCGGCTGCAGACACTCGTCCAGATATCCAGTCAATTGGCTAAGCGTTACACTCATATCTTTAACACCTGTGGTTTTACCGGGAGCTACAAATTGCCACGCCCAAGCCCGCATCATATACAATGCTAACGCAAACAACCTAACTGACAGCGCATGAAACAAAACCTGTTGCACATATTCTGGCCGGCGATCGCCGGCCTGCTCGCGGCCCTGCTGATCCTAGACCGCTGGGTACTGCCCGCCGAACAGTCGGCCCAGGGAGCTGGCCGCGAGCCTGTCAGTTATGCCCGGGCCGTGCGCGAGGCCACGCCTTCGGTGGTCAATATCTATACCGCCAAGTTGGTGACATCCAATCGCAGCCCGCTTCTCGACGACGCTTACTTCCGCAAATTTGCGCAACCCCAGGCTCGTCGCCAGCGCATCGAACGCTCCCTGGGCTCCGGGGTCATCATGACGAAGCAGGGCCACATCCTAACCAATAATCATGTCATAGCCGGTGCTGACGCTATCCAGGTCATGCTCCATGACGGCCGCTCTGCCAGCGCTGCAGTCATCAGCACGGACCCGGCCACCGACCTGGCAGTGCTGCGCATAGAGCTGCCAGACCTGCAGCCTATAAAATTAGGGGATTCTGACGCAGCGCGGGTGGGCGATGTGGTACTCGCCATCGGCAACCC
>CBDTVJ010000476.1:0-3689 GCA_965363655.1 uncultured Halieaceae bacterium
AGTTATAGGTTAGTAACGTGTAACCTAATAAATTACGGGCTGGACGTCAACTACTGCACGTTTGGAATTGCCGCCTCAACACACCCAGGACATCACCATGATCAGTCCCTCCAAGACCCGCATTCTGGACGCCGCCGAGGACCTGTTCGCGAATAAGGGTTATGGGGCGACCTCAATCGTAGACATTGCTGATACGGTGGGGATTCGTGGACCGGCGATTTACAAACACTACAGCAGCAAAACCGAGGTCTACAATGCCGTGGTCGACCGCCTGTTTGCGCCAATGACGACCCAGTTGGAACTGACCGCCACACTGGCTGAGGGACAGTCTTTTGAATTATTGGAAAAACTGGTCAAACACCATATCGACCACCCCAATATCTCCCGCATTATTCAACAGGCGACGCTGAGCTCGGGCGAACACCTGGAGAAACTGGTCGACGATTGGTACCGGCCTTTTTTCTCGAAAATCCTACAACAAACCTCCGCATTGACGCCGGTCATCATGGCCTTCCATAGCATGCTGCTGGGCTATATTACGCTGGCACCGCTGCACCAGAAGATTTTTCAACTAGACCCCTTGGACGAACACAATATCGCGGAGCAACTCAAGCTGCAGAGTCACATGGCAGAGCTGCTGCGACTGACCAATCGCTGAACGGTTGCGACACTGTGATCCTGGGGATATGCTGGCGGCAACGAAACACAAACCGGTGTGGACTACCTAAAGTGGATTCAGGGCACGCTCGATCTCAAGCCCCCCTGGTATTTCAGTGGGGCATCTTTCCAGTCGTCATGGGGCTGGCGGTATTGGTTTCCTGGTGGCTGATGCACACAGGCATGTCTCCGCCGCTGGCGATAATCGGGCCCCAGTTTTCTGCCTTTGCTATTGTCGCTGTCTTTGAGCACATCTATCCCTACCACAGCAGTTGGAACCAGACTTGCAAAGACGTCAGCGTGGACGCCAGGCATGCCATTAGCATCGCCGTTTTGATCGCGGTGATTACCCCCCCGGTGGTGGCCATTGGAGTCGCTGTGGGCGGCTGGCTCTCTGATCAATTTGGCATGGGACTGTGGCCGACCGAGTGGCCGCTGCTGTTCCAGATTGTACTGGTTTTGATCATAGGCGAGTTCCCCGGGTACTGGGTTCATCGATTGGAGCACCAGTGGGAAGGACTATGGCGCTTTCACGCCGTTCACCACAGTGCACCACGGCTCTATTGGCTTAATGCAGGACGCTTTCATCCCATTGATTCCTTTCTAACCTTCGCACCGTCCTATTTACTGCTCGTTGTGCTGGGAAGCGGCGAAGTCATGTTGTCTTATTTCGGTTTGATCACGGCGATTCACGGAATTTTTCAACACGCCAACGTACAGCTGCGGCTTGGCCCACTGAACTGGTTTTTCAGCATGGCAGAATTGCATCGCTGGCATCACTCCAGAACCGTATTTGAGGCCAATCACAACTATGGCCAGACCATAAGCGTGTGGGACTGGATCTTTGGCACTCGCTATCTACCGTCGGACCGCGAGCCTCCGGAGGATATAGGGATCGCAGATCTACCCGGGTTCCCCATGACGTGGTGGGCACAGATTACTTCGCCATTTCGTTGGCAGCAGATTAAACAGGCGTCAAAACCCTGATGATGTAATTGGCCACACAGGCCGGTAAACTACTGGTTCACAAGTCACCGGCACTATGCCAGCACTATGCAGGCAGGCCCAGGCACCCCGCGGCCAGGTTAAATTTTGGAGTTCTATCCATGGCAGCTATCACCCGCTTTACAGTTTGCCTACTCGCGCTCTGCGCCGTGGCCGCCTGCACGGAAATTGAAACGAGCTGCGAACCTGTAGGCACGCTCACCCCGATTTGCGGCGTACAAATGCCGGAAGACCTGGAAGTGCTGCCGAACAATGGCGGCATCCTGATTGGCGAGCTCGATAACATGGGGAAACTGCCCGGGGCACTCACCTGGTATCAGCCTGGACCTGGGGCGACATTCATCCGCCTCGCCGACAACAGTAATATGGCGCCCGGTGCCAGCAGCGAGAATTGGGGTGAGGCGGATTGCCCCATGCCTGACCAGTTATCACCCCACGGTATTCACCTGTCACACCGCGGCGAGGCGCTACAACTGCTGGTGGTAAATCACAGCAGCGTGGAGCACGTGCTGTTCTATGAAGTAGTGCCTGCTGTCGATAACACCCAGGCACCGTCGCTGGCCTGGCGCGGCTGTGTAGTATTCCCAGACTCAGCGGTGCTTAACGACGTGGCAGCCCTGCCTGACGGTGGCTTCGCGGTGACCCACATGTATCAGCGCGAAAACGAATTGCTGGCGCAGGTCAAATCGTTGCTGGGTATGAACGACGGCCATGTGTGGGGCTGGATTCCCGCTACCGGCCTGCGTGTGATGGCGAACAGCGCAGCGAGGATGCCCAATGGCATTGAAGTCGCCGCCGACGGCAAGAGCATCTGGGTCAACAACTACATTGAAGGTGAATTGCGTCAGTATGATGTCGCCTCCGAAGAAATCCTGAAGGTAGTAGAGGTGAGCAATATCGACAACTCCGCCTGGCTGGAAGACGGCAGGCTACTGCTGGCATCACACCTTTCACCACTGACCATGGCGCCCTGCTTTGGCCTCACTGAGGGCAGCTGTGGCAGCCCTTACGAACTCGTCGCAGTGGATACCCGGTCGGGAAACACCGAAGTAATATTCCGCCAGGAACGAGGCGGCCCCTTCGGCCCAGCCACAGTGGCGGTTCCCTATCAGGGCAAGCTCTATGCGGGATCATTTTCCGGTGACAGAATGGCGGAAATTCGTTTGCAATGACTTTTGCCTGCCACTCACGACGTGAATACAGGCAGGCGGTTTGATCACATTACTACTGGAGAATAATAACTGTGACCGGGATAAGCGCAGCACAATTGATTCAAAGAGCCAAAGACCTGAAGCCGCTACTGCTGGAGCAGGCCCGGCACGCCGACCAGATACGGCAATTACCAGAGCAAACCCTTGCCGCCCTGATTGAAGCACAGCTGTTTTCCATCGCCGCGCCGCAGCGTTATCACGGCCTTGAAATGGACCTCGATGTATTGCTGGCCGTAGCCAAGGAAATCGGGCGGGGCTGCGCCAGTACCGCCTGGGTCATGTCACTGCTGGGCACACACAACTGGATGGCGGGAATGTTCGGGGAACGCGCACAGGAGGAAATTTTTGGCGATCGCGGTTACGTACTGGCGCCAGCGGTATTTGCACCCAGTGGCAGCGCCGTCGCTGTGGATGGCGGTTATCGCATCAATGGTCGCTGGCGCTTTGCCTCGGGGTCCATGCACTCGAACTGGTTCATGGTGTCGGCAATGGTCGAGGATAAGCAGGATAAGCTGGTCGGTATGCGCGTAATCGCCTTGCCGCTCGAAGATGTGACCATAGAAGATACCTGGCACACCTCAGGCATGCGCGGCACAGGAAGTCACGATATCGTGATTGAAGATGCCTTCGTTCCGAAACACCGAACATTTCCCTTTGAGGAGCTGCTGGCGGGGCGCGCCCCGGGCACACAGCTATCGGACAACCCGATGTATCGCATCCCATTGGTTCCTTACCTCAGTTACACCGCTGCCGCCCCCGCCCTGGGCCTTGGCTTGGGGGCGCTGGATGCCTACCGGGACTACCTGCAGGAGCGAG
>CBDTVJ010000477.1:0-3677 GCA_965363655.1 uncultured Halieaceae bacterium
TTGAGCGGATGGATTGCGTGTATCCACGGGCAGCCCAGTTGCTAGAGCCTCACCAACTGCATTTAGATTATTTTGTTTTATCGCGACAAACAGTGGCTTATTGTAGCTTCGTGACTGCTTTTCCTCGGCGAGCTTATATGCAGCGCCTCTTTTTATGCTGAGCTGTTTTTTCTGGCGAGCTTTCTCAGCAACGTAATCATCGTACCCGGTTAACTGCTTGTAGACACCGCTTGGCCAACTGATCTTCTCGGTATTGTGTAGAACCAGAATGCACAGGGTCGCGACGAAGATGATGCACGCAGGAATCAGTATCAATCCCTGATGTGTCCTTTGAAACGGAACTTTCCAGGCCAGAATTGCCACGATCAATCCGATGGTTAGTGCGCTGCCATCCAACAGGAGATAGAGCAGGTAACCCAGCGCAGGTGTGCGCTCACCGAAAAGACGAAACTCACTGAGTGCCGTTTCTATCGTTGCGGTGAAGACAAAGAGATGAGACATCACCAGGGTGCTCACAGCCACCAATGCCAGATATGGAAGCAGTTTTCGGCAGAGCGGCCTCGCAGCTAAAGATGAAAGCAGGGCAAACAACAGCATTAACAGGTTTAACACCAGGCCATGCGGACCTATCCAGTCACCAATTGCACCCAGGGCTTGCTCACGGGCGGAGGCAATCCTTTGGTCGCGCTTGTCTATGTAGTCTGCGATCTGTGGTTCACTCCGCAGCGCTACCCATACCGGATCACCCCCCCTGCGCTCTGCTTCTGCGATGCGCAGTTCCCAGTCATCGCTGTCGAATTCAAATGGACCTTGCCGAGCCACCAGCAATCGAACCGTTTTCCCGTTGCGGGAACTCATGGCGCGCATCCACTCTGATTGACGCACGGGTGCACCCGAGCTAAGCAACAGTTTGACCAATTCAGTCCGGTCGGGATCGGATGAACCGATTACCGAGGCCAGGTCGGATTGACCCTCTTCCACATTGATCGTTGCCCCGGCTTTGAGCAACGCCTTCACGATGCGCCACCTGTTGTTATCGAGCCCAACCCTCAATGGTGTAGCGCCGCGTCGATCAACGCGATTGAGATCAACGCCCATGGACACCAGTTCAGCAACCATCTGCGCTTGCTGAACCTGGTGCATCACCGTTTGGCCGAGGTAGCTGCGAGTTCCGTTCGGATCAGCACCCGATGCCAGCGCAGCATGCGCAGGTTTCGTATCACTCCTGCTTGCAGCCCAAAAGAACAGAAGCTGTGCCTGCTGACGGGAACTTGTCGCCTCCGGGTTTTCGTAGTGCTGGATGAAAGCATCGGTTAGCTGTCGGTGGGTTGCAGTGTGACTGGGCCAATCACGTATGAACCTTACCGGAATTTTCCCTTGCCTGTTCACCGCCTCCGGATCCGCTCCATAGGCGAGCAGTAACTCGACCAGAATTCCGTTACCCCTTCGCACCGCCATGTGTAGCGCCGTGTCGCCATCTTCGTTAGTCGCCGTCAGTGCCTGTGGCGCATCTATAAATTCCACAACCGTATTAAACTTGTATCTGCTGATCGCGCTGAGTAAATCATGCGGAGGGGTGTTGAGCTCGGCAACGGTTGGCGCTGTGCCAAGGACCGATGTAGCCCAGAGGGTGCCGGCAAGCAACAGCCAGATACCCAGCAAAGAGCCACCCGTCTGCAGGCGTTTCCAGAGTCTGCCCAGCATTGTGTTTGCCACATCCAGTGGGGGGCCAACAAGTTTATGACTGACCACGGGGCGTAGCTCATCGGGAGTGTTGTTAGTTATCAGCTGGTTCATAATTTAGTTGAAGCCGTTTAGAATCGCGATCCACATCAGCGTCGTGGGTACATGCCACAGGATGGATAACAGGATGACGGCTAATATGCGTCTAACGGAACTCCACTCGGACCAACGTCGTGCAATCAATCCGCCGCCAACCAGAGTAGGCAAGCTCAACAGTCCAGCAAGGAAGATTTTGCCCAGCACATTCTCCGCTGGCTTGAAAGCCATTACAGTCAATGGGCCGAACCAGGTCAGGGGCAGAAAGGAGACGCGGGTGCTCAACCAGATAGGCGCCGTGATGATGCTACCAATCGATAGCCAGATAAACGCGATCTTGGCTATTCTGGTTTTTCGATGCTCTCCAGACATGAATATCCCAAACCTTTTGTCATCACACTCTCAATTCTATCGCTCTAGCGCCGCGACTCGACTGTGAATAGCAATAAATTTCATCTCAAAAGACTAGCACTTGAACTGTCCAGAGACCGGCTACCTGGGCGAAAAGGTTCAGTAAAGTGTGTGTCCCTGCAGATTGGTTGCTGCCTGAATTTCGGGAACGTCGCCTTCGAGATTCTTCAGGAGCGCACTTATGCAATTGGGTCAGAAAGTGAAAATATAACTGAGATTGATCATTTCAACTTCCGCTTCGATATCGATATCGGTGCCTTCGAAGGCGCTGCCAACGAGGGCATCCTCTATCTGGTCTTCTATATCTGCGTAGTCGTCGAAGTCAGCAAACCTGTAGTAAGAAAGCTCAATCCTGCCATCGCCAATCTTAGTCCCAAGGGCCAGGCCGTAACTGAATCCCTCCGAAGTATCGCTAACGGAGTCGTTATTATCGAAGTCGTCAAACTTTAGGTTGACTATGCCGTAGCCTGCTTTTGCTTTGAAGTAGACATCACCGGGAGTTTGAAAAACCGCAAACAAACCCAGGGTATCCGTTTCGGCAGCTATATCGCCTTCCTCATCGTCGAGGAGGGTAAGGGAATACAAGAATTCGAAACCAAAGCCACTTTCGTTTATGTCTCCGAGGATTAAGCCGAGATTACCGGTGTCAACCTCAATGTCCTTACTGATTTCGACCTGCCCGAAAGATAAACCACCGTAGGCCCCACTGGCTATGGCCATGGGTGAAATCAACAATGAAGCAATAATCGCCGCAATAAAATGCTTTTTCATAGTTCTCTCCAGTTACCCTTGTCGGCCTCAACAAACCATCTGTGTTGGCGCGTTTGCATTGCGCGTGCGCGGTATCGTTTATCCGATATCGCTGTTGAGTTCCGAATCGTATGATCGTGAGTATAGGCGGTCTCTTTTCTTTCGCAGAAATATTGTAAATTCAATCAAGTACATAACTATTAGAGAAATGCACTTAGGGCCATACTTCTACACGGGGACACACACTTTCCCAAATAGAGAGTCGGTGCCCCAAATAGCGCCAAATGGCACGAAGGTGCTGGATCTGGGTAGCCAGGCACTTGAACCGTCCAGAGACCGGCTACCTGGGCGAAAAAGTACAGGAAAGTGTGTGTCCCTGTAGATTGTTAATCTGTGGCCAGCTTCAACCCATAAATTAAAGCTGGTCTGCCCTCTATTTGAAAGAAATGCGACAAAATTTAGGGCAGCTGCTTAAATCGATATTAGTATGCAGCGACCCTAATCAATTTGCTCACAGCAGAAGGGGCAACCGGGTACTGGCAGAACCTTACTTGTTCCATGAGTTACGGCGGAAGAACGCATGATTGATACATCAGATTTGTTAATAAATTTCCTGCTATTTGTTTTACTCCCTATCTGGGGGATAGCCGGCTTTTGTGACTGGCTTTGCCACCGGGCCACAAACATAGAATCGACTTCCGGCCTAAAGGAATCATTGATTCATTCTTTGATGGGTT
>CBDTVJ010000478.1:0-3652 GCA_965363655.1 uncultured Halieaceae bacterium
AAATCGTATCTCAGGGTAGCCCCGTAGGTACGCGGCGGCGCCAGGAAGTAGGCGTCCACACCAGATAGCGGCAAGGTCGCGGCCGTCAAACCCGCGTAGGCATCATCATTGAGGTTTTTAGCCCATACCGATGCGTTCCAGTGATCGTTACGCCATCCGGCCTTCATATTCAGCAGGCTTCTGTCCTGTATGTCGTGGTCATCGGTGACCGCTGCACCGTTGGTCAGGTGATCATCCATGTAACTGTAGTCAGCGCGAATATAAATACCCCCATCCGCCAGTGGCAATACCAGTGTGGCTGAAAGGGTTCCGCTGTACTCCGCGGTGAAAGGCAAGTCATTGCCATCGTCAGGGCCTGAGGTGATCTCCGCTTTGTGCATGTAAAGCAATCCGGCGGTCAGCGTCAAATTGGGTAGGGGTAATGCTTCCAGGTTAAGGTCAATGCCGGAGGTTTCAACGTCGCCCACGTTGGCCACCCGAGTGCCAATACCCACTTCGAGTTGCTGTTGGATCTGGTAGTCCTCGATTTCGGTATAGAAGGCCGATGCATTGATTCGTAACCGGGCATCGAGCAGCGTGGATTTCACACCTGCTTCATAGCTAGTGGTGGTTTCATCGTCAAATTCCCGTTCGGCGGCTGTTCCGTTGACGGTGTTGAATCCGCCGGATTTGGAGCCCGTTGCCACCCTGCCAAAGACCATAACCTCATCGAACATATCGTAGCTGGTGGTTAGCAGCCAATTGATATCTGAAGTATCCCGTGTGAAGTCATCATCGATAGGCGTAGTGACAGACGTCAGCAGAGACTGTCCCGTGAGACCTGCAGAGATAGCCGTGGAGTCAACTGCCACAAGAAGATCTGCATCCTTCTGCTCGTAGGTCCAGCGCAATCCTCCCGTGGTACGCCAGCGGTCGTTGATCTCCCAGGTAGTTTGCCCGAACACGGCTACATTCTCCGTGTCCAGCTTTACTTTGGCCCTGATAGAGTCCCCCGGCTCTGCCACCAATGCGAGCGGGATTCCCTCGGGGAGCAACGCTTCCAATTCAGGAGTTTGGCTGCCCACGGTAATAATATCTTCGCCGAGAATGGTCCAGGGCTGATTGTTGCCCCCCTTGGTGGTCGACTGGTAGTAAAAAAAGCCCAGCTGGTAATGAAGCGAACTGTCGATGTCTGAGGAATAACGTAGCTCCTGTGAAAAACTGTCTCCGGAGCTGACGCCATGATACTGATAGATCACATCCAGCTGGGAGAGGTCGACATCCCGCGTGGCAGACCCGTCCGAGTCGCCCCACGCGGTAATCGATTTAATGTCACCCCAATCATGCTCATAGTCGATAACCAGTGATAGCGCATCGGTCTCATTCTTGAACTTGCCATCCAGGTCGGTGGCAATCTTGTAATCATAGGGGTCGTTCTTGTCGGTGGGCAGCCCCCGTGAGGCCAGCTCAGCGTTAACAGCATCACTCTGAACGGCGTCGGCGCCACAGCAATTGGTATCCCGATCAACATGGCTGCCGTTCAAAAGAAAGCTCAGTGTGTCGGTCGGTGCATAGAGTAGCTTGCCAATCACATGCCAGTCATCGGCGCCATTAAGATCGTCACCCGCACTGTTTTCCATGTAACCATCCATTTCGTGCACATTGCCGGTGATGCGATAGGCGATGGTCTCGGATAGTGGGCCGCTGGCGGAAGCCGTCAACTTGCGCAGGTCGTAGTCCCCCACAGACGTTTCAACATATCCTTCGAATGTTTCAAGGTTGGGTCTCTTGGTGAAAATGCTGACAGCACCGGCGTTGGTGTTTTTGCCATACAGCGTGCCCTGCGGGCCCTGTAGTACTTCAATACGCTCAATGTCATTTAAATCAGACATGCCCAGCCCGGAGCGATTGAGATAAACATCATCGATAAACAAGCCGACGGAGGGTTCCAGGGCGATATCCGATTGCGATGTACCGATTCCGCGAATTCTGAAGGCGGCGGTGAATGGGGTTATGTTGGTGGTAATGGTCAGGCTGGGTGTCAGTATTGCGAGGTCGGCGGCATTATTGATACCGGCCTCCTGAATCACCTGGTCGCTAAATGCGGACACAGTCATGGGTACGTCCTGCAAACTTTCCGAGCGCTTGCTGGCGGTGACGATGATCTCTTCAAGGCCGTTGGTTTGCGCCAGCAGCGAGGTCGCTGCGCAACAGAGGGTAAGAGCTGCAAGAGTCGTGACAATGGTGTTGCTTACATTATGGCGAGTCTGGTACTGCATGTTGGGTTTCACCCTACTATTTATATTTTTTCTACGGATTCGTATCTCAGCCCTGCAGTGGCTTAACCCTCTGCCAGCTGCCGTAAACGGCTGAGATCTTCAAATGCACGGTCTGCAAGGCCGGCGTTCACTCGACTGGCTGGCAGATTGCCGCCGAGCTCCGTGTGCATAATGTAAGTGAACTCAACCTGCTGGTCGCTAACGGCCCGGATCACAAACTGCCCGCTGGTTTCAGCGCGCACATAGTCCCCGGGAGGGTGGCGCGAGGAAGCGGATTGCAGGTTCACCGTGGCCATTTTGGCCTCCGCGTCGATCTCTGTTTTCGAATGCAGGACGATGTCGCGGTCCGTGACGGGCCAGGGTAGGTCGAGTACCGCGTACACGTAGCGCTCATGCTCCGATACGTTCTCGATAACCTCGGACGATTTACACTTGGCACGCCATTTGGCGCAACCGTTGCCATTGCCCATGAATTTTGACACCCGGGCAATCGGCGCATTGATCAGCACGGTCGCCTTGATCGCATTGTATGATGAGCCATCGACCGGGCGGGAGTAGATGAGGATGTCATCATCCTGTTGCTGCAATTGCCAGGGTGCTTCCTCTGACACTGCGGCAGTGGGCGTTACCAGCGCAATAGCGCCCAGTAGTCCGTATGCTATGGATGTTAATGTCTGTCGCGCTGCGATCATGTGGTTAACCTCACGTGCTGTTCTGTCGGGTCCGCGGTTCATTTACAGCCTGTTATTATTGCGTCGACGGCAGGTGCCACTAGTGTGATGACCCCAGTTGTTGCAGAAATTCGCGCGGGGCTTTTCTGCCGGGGGTAACAGATCCGCGCGCAGGTAGTACTTGATCATGTCACGGCTTGCATCTGTGTTGCCATCTCCTCTACCCGACCTGCAGTGCGGCAACTTCAGGGTAGTTTTCGTGCCACTGCTCGATCAGGTGGCTCTGGTCGATATCGTTGGGGTGAAAACCGGGTTCCAGGTAGCGTTTGAATTCCGGTGCCGACCAGCTCCTGAAACCGCCCTTGCCCCACATAAAGTCCCAGGCCTCGCGGATGTGCTGCAGTGAGGGAATCTTGCGGTCACGCCACAACAGGATTAGCTGGGCGATAGCCATCTGTATCCAGAACGTGCGAAAGACTATTTTCGCGACCACGATGCGCTCTTTCTCTTTATTTACGGCGGCCCTGTACACATCAAAGGCTACCGCCTTGTGCTCAATCTCCTCCATGGCGTGCCAGATGAGCATTTCCCGCAGAGGGGAGTGGTTATCGCCTCCCATGCCGGCTTCCGGGTTCTCCAGTGTCCACTGGGCCAGGGTAGCGGTTACATGCTCCAGCGCTGCTGTTATAGCCAGTTGTCGTCCTGGGTCCAGCCTGCGCCTGG
>CBDTVJ010000479.1:0-3646 GCA_965363655.1 uncultured Halieaceae bacterium
GCCAGCGACAGGGTAATGACCGGGTTTTCCATGCAAAGACCTGATGATCCAGAGGATATTACCCCATGCTACAACCTGCGATGGTTATGGCCAAGCGGATTTTCTGGCTACGGAAGGCGATCCCAAAATATCTAAATAACATTAGATATTAATTTTAAGCTATTGTTTTATATCTATTTTATACAAAGAGTCACGATAGTGCCCGCTGCCAGTGACACCCACAGCAATTCCTGCAAATAGCTGCCCAGGACAAACAGCCCGGCGGTTACCGCCAGCACGGCAATCAACCTGTCTGCCCATATATCAAAGCCTGCTCTCGGGGCCTTTTTTGACCTGCGCTGCAGCGCCTGCCGGGTAATTCGATATTCAATTGCCTGTGCCGTTGTCATATCTCTACTCCATCCCTTGCCCTTGATTCCTGCGTCTATCATCCACGGCCGAGGGGCGGCACACCATCTGTCCACTTTTCAACCCCATCGAAAAGGCGACAGGTGGTATGCCCGCAAAAGAATAAAAATATTTCAAATTCTTTAACCCCTTTCCTCCCCCACCAGCGATTAAAGACTCGAACACATCAACAGGAGCAGTGCCATGAAAACAACACAACACATCCTCAACATCACCTTGATCGCCTTACTGAGCGCCGCCTGCGCAGAACAAACGGGGCAACAGATCGGAAAGCTTGAACCACAGGCACCGGAACCGCTGCAAATTGCACCGCTGGTTGAACCCAACAAGGAAGAGCAGCAACGACAGATCAAGCCAGCTGCAAAACTCCGGGCGCAATCGCTGTACGAGACTATGAGTGATTCCGCCATGGGAATGGCGACATCGGCAGGTTTTGTGCCGGGCTACCAGGTAGACAGGGAGAATTACCTGCACTACCCGGACAATGGCGTAAAGCGAGTGGCAGAAGACCCGGTCTCTACCTTCAGTATTGACGTCGACACAGCGGCCTATGCCAATGTCCGGCGCATGCTCTCCCAGGAAGGCCGACTACCCCCTGCGGATGCGATCCGGCTGGAGGAGATGATTAACTATTTCAGTTACAGCTACGCGTCGCCGCAGGAGGGTACACAACCGTTCAGCATTAACACCGAGCTTGCCCCGGCGCCCTGGAGCGACAGGCACCAGCTACTGCAAATCGGGCTACAGGGCTATGAGCCGCCGATGGAACAACGCCCGCCGGCAAACCTGGTATTCCTGGTAGATGTATCAGGCAGCATGCAGTCTGCCAACAAGCTCGGCCTGGTTAAAAAGTCCCTGCGCCTGCTGGTCAACAAGATGACGGCAGAAGATCGCATCGCCCTGGCGGTGTACGCCGGCGCGGCGGGTACCGTACTGGAAAGCACACCGGGCAACCAGAAAGCCACTATCCTGGCAGCGATCGACGGCCTGCAGGCAGGCGGCAGCACCCACGGCAGCGCCGGCATTGAACTGGCCTACGCTCTGGCGGAGCAGCACCGCATCGAAGACGGCATCAACCGTGTCATCATCGCCTCCGACGGCGATATGAATGTCGGCACGGTGAGCATAGAGGCGCTGAAGGACCTTATAGAACGTAAACGCGAGAAAGGCATCGCGCTGACAACCCTGGGTTATGGTACCGGTAACTATAACTACGCCCTGATGGAGCAACTGGCAGATGTGGGCAACGGCAACGCGTCCTACATCGACAGCATGCAGGAAGCGCAGAAGGTGCTGGTCAACGAAATGCAGTCCACACTCCTCACCATCGCCTCTGACGTCAAGATACAGGTTGAGTTCAACCCGGCCGTGGTCAGCGAGTACCGGCTGATTGGCTATGAGAATCGCCTGTTAAACCGCGAGGACTTCGACAACGACAAGATTGATGCCGGGGATATCGGCGCCGGCCACACCGTAACAGCGCTGTATGAGATTGTACTTGCCGGCAGCGGCGGCGAACGCATCGGTGACCTGCGCTACAGCAAGCCCGCTAGCCGGGAGCACAGCAACAGCAACGAACTGGCCTTCGTTAAACTGCGCTATAAGCAACCGGGACAGGACCAGAGCCTGCTGGTAAGCCAGGCCATCAGTAGGGATGGAATACGCTCCTCCATCAGCGAGGGCAGCGCAGACCTGCGCTTTGCCGCCAGCGTCGCCGGCTTTGGCCAACTGCTCAAAGGAGGCTCCTTTACCGGCAACTGGAGCTATAGCGACGCCCTGGTGTTGGCCAGGAATGCCCGCGGACAGGATCCACACGGTTATCGCAGTGAATTTATTCACTTGATCGAGCTGGCACAATCCTTATCCTCGGAGTCCTAGACCTGACGGGCCAAGCGGAGTCCAATGCTGACGCTAATCCATCGATTCAAGAGTGACGACGCTCTCATGCTGGCCTACCAGCGCGGTGATACAGCAGCCTTTGAAAGCCTGTATCACCGCCATAAGGATGGCCTGTTCGCATTCCTGTATCGTAGCTGCCCGCGCCCCGCCATTGCGGAGGAACTGGCCCAGGAAGCGTGGACGGGCGTGATTAACGCCACACCGGAGTATCGGGCCCAGGGCCATTTTAAAACCTGGTTGTACCAGATAGGCCATAACCGCCTGGTGGATTTCTGGCGCCGCCGGGACAACCAGCATCTCGACCTGGAGATCGCACCGGAGCCCGTGGCGGATACAGCACTGGAGGCAGGCAATGAACTGCACGACCAACTGATGAACCTTATAGGCCAATTGCCTGGAGAACAGCGCGACACCCTGCTGCTGCGGGAGCAGGGCTTTTCCCTGGCGGAAATTGCCGAGATTACGCGGTGTGGCGAAGAGACCGCCAAAAGCCGCCTGCGCTACGCGCGCCAGCAGCTGCGAGAACAATTGGGAGACCGGCTATGAGCAAGCAACAGCAAGACGAGCCCGGGGGCAAGCTCCCCCTGCCCCAACCCCGCTCACCGCAACAGCTGGATGATAAAATCCTCGCTTATGCGCGCCAACGGGCGCCACAGAGAAATAGCAGGTGGATACCTGGCTGGACCAGCGGCTGGACGACCGGATTAGCCACCGCCAGCATTGTTGCTATCGCTGTGTTCATTACTCAAACGCAACAATCCGCGCCGTCTTTCAAGGAATACGCGCAACCGGCAGCCGAACAGAGCCACGCCGAAGAGGCCATTCGCTCAATGCCAACAGCGTCTGCGGCACCCGCTGCGGCCAGGATATCAAGCACGGCGTCGCCGGCGAAAAAAGCCATGAAACGGGAAATGCTGGCCGAACAATTGGCACCGGAATCCTCCGGTGCTATTGCGCAAGAGGAACTTGCAGCTATGGCGCTGGCCGCTGACACATTCGCCATGCCCAAAGCGGCCGCAAACGCGGATGGACTCGCGCGCATGGACGACCAGCAACTGGAACTTCAACTTGAGCAATGTGCCAGGCTGCTGGAACAGGGCCACGCAGACCAGGCGCGCAAAGCTTATCAGGCGCTGCGCCTGGAGTGCCCCAGCTGTGACCTGCCGGAAACACTGGACTTATGGCTGGCAAGCCAGCGGTAAGATATCGCGCCCTGGTTGCCGCCCCTGCCAATGCCTTGATCTGGCTTAAGTCTATTCCTCGCCAGCTAGTCTATGCTCTCTAGGATAAAACGACAATGAGAGCGATCTACAATGAGCGACGAAAATCCCGGGCTATT
>CBDTVJ010000480.1:0-3602 GCA_965363655.1 uncultured Halieaceae bacterium
TAATTGACGAGGTTTGCGCTGCCGAAGCGTTTGCGAGTTCCTCATCTGCTACTAATTTATCGATATCCAAAACTGTCAGGAATGTGTCTTCGAACATGAACCCACCCAAGGCGAATTCGGCGAAGTCAGGATCAACGGGGTGATCCATCAATCGTTCTTCAAGTGGAAACTGCTGGTCACGCTGCACGTGACTAAGGGTAATTCCGAAATGTATTCCGGGACGCCTTATCACCATGCAGTAGTCGCGAGTACGGCCCGTGTACGGGCGTTTGCGAAAAAGTACGTCGCCACTAAGGATAGGTAGCAACCCACCTTTGAAAGCGGCTACACCCATTACCCAGGGCTTGGTGCCCGGGATCGCGGTGCAGGTGGGTGTCTCGATAATCTCTTCAAGTTCACCCTCTGCTACCAGTAGCGGAACACCAGCGATACTCAGAGCCGTGCCGACCCAGCGCATGCTTTCCTCATTCCCCAGAGCTGGAGGTTGCACGCTATCATAGGCGTGCAAGCGCTCTATCAGTTCCAGGGATTGTAAAGCTGAGATCGCCATGACTACGCCGCCGCCTGCCGGTGCGTATGGTTGTAGATCAACTCACGCAGCACACTTTCAGGGGGTATTTTGGTTACGTGAGCAGTCGCTCCACGCGCCTGCCCCTTGGCGATGTCGAAAATGCCGTCCGAGGAGGACAGCATCACCACCGGTGTGCTTCTGGTATCCTCGGCGTTACGAATCAGCGTACACGTCTGGTAGCCATCAAGTTCCGGCATGGTGATATCCAGGAATATCAGGTCGGGCTTGAAACGGCGCAACATCCCCAGTGCCTTGTAACCATCTTCTGCGCATTCAACTTCACACCCCATGCTGCGCAGCGTGTGAGTCATCATCATCCGTATGGTTTTAGCATCATCGATTACGGCGATTTTAACGCCACTGATGTCTAGCTCTTCACTTACGTTACTCATTGTCGTCCTCACATTCGAGTCAGTTATGCAATTACGTTATGCAAATCTAGTATTTATATTCGACATGATTTCAGCAAGCTAAAACTGGAGATTTCTCCAGAAACTCAACTTTTTGAGCGTGGGAGTGAGTATTGGCGGAATTTACTTGGTGAATCTAAGTTATTGTTTTTATTAGTTTATATATTATTTCTAAGGGGTTTTTCGCTGTGCGAAAAAAATATGCTAAAAACCTTGACTTGGACACTTTAAGGCGACCGTAACCTATTCCTGGTCTCTGTAAAGCGCCTCCAGGGCCCCGGCCAGCACGAGCGGAGCACCGACATTTTGCACCAGGCCAGTATCAATGGCGGCCTGGGGCATAGCCGGGCAAATCGCACTTTCAGGAGACTGCGCCCAGACCTGGCCACCCCCCGCGTCAAAGACTTCCAGGGACGCTGCACCGTCATCACCCATACCGCTGAATATGATGACACCCGGTGATGGCAGGCCCGCAGCGGTGAGGATGACCAGCAGTTCATTGATATCTGGCGTGTGCTGGCCGCCCCAGGGAGAGCGGGTACCGGCCAGCTGGCCAAACTTGTTTACTATGATCTTGCGGCGTGGCGACAGCATGACAATCCGGTCCGGCTCCAGGGCCAGCGTTCCGTCGGCGATACGCAGGGAAAACTTTTTGTTGTTCAGGGTGAAGCTCTCCAGCTGGTGCTGCTGGTCGGGGTCCAGGTGCTGGGCATAGATAAACGCCACTGGCGGTGGCTCGTCAAAGGCATTGAGGAATTCCTGCACCGCACTGGTAGCACCCGCAGAGCCCGCCAACAACCAAACACTTTTTACCTCGCCCCAGCGATTTATTTTCCCTTCACGGTATGAGAGCGGGGCAACTGACAAAGCCAGGTCAAGCTGGGTCAACAGGGCCTCTATCCAGTTCGACAATGTCCTGCGGTCCAGCAGGCCGGGCATATTGTCTGCCGGCAGCAGATAGCGGCCGGTTAGCAGCAATTTCTCCAGCACGCCCTCTGACCTGGCGTCAAAAATCCATGCATCAGCCAGGTTGCGTGCAATGAGTGCATCCACCCGAGCCGGCGTGGCAGCAATATGCACCTCATATCCGGCTCGGGTCAAAGCGGCGACCAGAGGATCCCGGGCATCACCTGCCAGCACCAGTCCGATATTCTTCAAGTGGTCAGGCGCCTGGAAACATATAGTTCTTGAATGGCTCCAGATGTCCGGCCTGGAAGTCTCGCAGTTCATAAATGTTGAATTTGTGCATCAGGGTCAGACAGCGCTGAAACACCTGGTCCGCCTCATAGGCCGAGGGAGCTATGCCGTACTCATCAGTAATCTGGGCGAATATGGTGGAGGCAATCTCCCTACGCGTCTGGTCTTCCCGGTACATGGTGCTGTTCACGGGCGAGGGCACAATAGGCGAACCATAGAGTAAAAAGGCCTCCCAGCGACGGCTGTCCTGGCCTCCCTCCAGTTGGGCGACGAGAAATTTCACCATGTTGTGCAAATCAACACGGGGCGGCAGCACATCCTTTTGCAACCATTTACGCACATCCGACTCACGCCAATCGCGGTTGATACCCAACACACTGATGACACGCCCCTCCGTCTGGGGTGGCGCAGCACCGGCCAGATCCCACAGCATATTCAGGCGAGCGGAGAATCCGAGGCTGACAGGCAATTCGATCTCCATGAGCCCCTCGAATTCAAGCGCGTAGTCGTCCACCGTCCTGGGCCTATGCATCTCCTCACCGGAGGCACCCGCTGCTGGTCGACCACCTGAACCATCATCTGACATGCAACAATCCCATTTTTCTCACATCCGAGTATTTACGCACCGGCCTTCACGCTAGCCTCAGCTTCCCGCATACGCTTCAGGTATGTCGGAGTGGAAACCGCCATAATCTGGGCGCGTTTGGCCGTGCTCAACGCCGCCCCCTGCTCATTGATATGCGCCATCAGTTTATACTGCATTATCAACAGCGGTGAATCTTCCATTTGCGCAGATTCCCTGACCCAGTCACGCAGCAAGCGACGCGGCTGTTGCCACAAAGAGCTGGCATTACGCTCCTCTTCCCGCTGCTCGATTTTCGGCATCCAGCGGCTAATATTACGCGGCTTGGTCTGCAAGAAATCCGATGTCCTGCGCAGATCGTTGCGATACCTGTCCAGAACCGCCAGCACCAGGTCGTCCTCCATCCAGGCCCCCAACGGTTTTACCAGGCCCAGGTCCAGCAAATTGTGCACCGCCTCACCCAGCGCAACATCCAGGGCCTCCAAGGCAGAGGGCACATAGCCATCCTCTTCACCCTCCTCCTTTTTTTCAGCCAGGGTCAGGAATGCCTCTGGCTCCGGGAGATGAGGCGTGCCTTCAGGATCAATACCCTTGAACAGACCCAAATCTACTGGTGTCAGCCAATCCTTATCAGTTTTTTCCAGCGCGTCATAAATACACTGCCGCATCTCGCTGATATTGCCCGGCCAATCATAGAGCAGCATGGCGCGCTCTGCATCCGGCGTCAGGCCTTTCATGTCCCGATCACGGGTTACTCCCTCCTGCAGGAGTATTTTGTGAGCCCAGCGCAGCACCGCCTGCTTGCGATCCTTGATGGCCGGCACGTGAATCGGGTATCCGG
>CBDTVJ010000481.1:0-3579 GCA_965363655.1 uncultured Halieaceae bacterium
CGGATAGCTGCTCTTTGAGCTATATTGGGGTGACAGGCCCGAATCGACTCACAGCGGCCCTTAGCCCGCCAACATTTTCGGCTTAATCTCACCCTTCAGCTAACACCTCTGTCACCTCTTCTCAGACATTTGAATACAACGGATTTCGACTCGGTGGACGGTTTAAATCACCTCAATAAGGGGTCGCGAAAAGTCCCAATTTTACTTCTTATGGAGGTCGCAAATGTGCATAAGCGACCGTTCAAGTAGCTGGGGTGGGAATATAACCGCGGGTCTCAGGCACGCACATATATTCTGGTGCGCTTGTTTCACAAAACCGTATGGTTACGAACCAGATGGTCGCGCAGCGCATGTGGCTATTCTGTGGGGCGATTCTGAATGAAATTCAATGAGTTAGTGGGCCTTAATATTTGGGCCTCCTAATAGGTGCGGCTTGTATGCCGGAATAGTGCCGGAGTCGCTTAGATTTGGCCCACACTAAGTGCTTCTGAACTGGTGGCCCTGCCCCAGCATAGTCGGACGGTGTATCTGCTAGAACTCCATGATTCTATTATGAAAAAATTTCCCAGTACGATCTCGTAGACACACCACCCGATTATGAGGCGGATGCTCTAATAAGAAATTGGGCAGTAAGCTGAAGAAAGGTAACGGGATTTTTTTCTGGGGTAGGGCAGGGTGACTGAGACCGACCGTATGCTGAGCTTGGCTGGTGGCAATACCGAAACAGTTTGCAGTAAGTTGAAGAGCGGTAACAGGTTTCCAGAACCGAACTCCGAGCCTGGGCCGAAACCGGCTCGGGGCCTGCAGGCACTTACTGGAATAGATCGATCCGCAGCGGAGGATTTACTTGTCGAATCATCGCGAATATTTAATAAACTGGGTCGAGTGCCCGACACGATCATACAGGCGCCGTCCGACTTCATTGAATTCTTGGGTCATCCAATATACCGAGGGGCAGTTGGCCTCATCAGCCTTCGTATAGACTTCTTCAATCAAGGCCCTACCCACACCGGTGCCGCGCTGTTCCTTGTCAACGACCAGATCCTGCAGGTAGCACACATTCTCCACCTTCCAACAATGGCGGTGAAACAGGTAGTGCGTGAGGCCGATAGGCTTACCGTCCAACAGGGCTATCAGGCCTGCGAACTCGTTGGACTCTCCAGTTAAAAGGCGAGAGAAAGTAGTGGTATAGACCTCTTCAGGTACTGTGGACTCGTAATAATCGAGGTAGAGAGTCCAGAGTCTCCGCCACTCGGCCTCGTCTTCCGCTTGCAGGGAGCGAATATGAAGTGCTTTCATCGCGAATAATTACCACCGGAACCGTTTCGAATGTAGTGCTAAGGTAACTTGAAGGCATGGACTGATGCCACTGAATGTGTCAAACAACCACATTCGGGTAGGCTTGGACGGCCGTATTCTTCAGTGCATAGGCCATGCATGGTGCCAGGCCTTTATAGAATTCCGAAAAAATTTACGGGCAGACTATTTCAAGTAGTTCAGTGCAAAGGGGGAAGTACCTCCTGGGAAACAAACCCCAATTGCACTCGACGCACCTGACGTACTCGACGGTGGTGATGGGGTGGAAGGGATTGGGGCGGATGGCCTAGCGGTGGGTTCGTCGAGTGAGTCGGGTTGTGTGGTGGTTTCAGTCCCTGATGGTACGTGCGTCTGTTGCCAAAAATGGTCAATAAAACCAATGCGATCGAATGTTCAGGAGGGACAAGGTGTTTCCGATCCACATTTTAATGGTTTCTGCTGACCGGGTCACTTCGATTTTTCTTGCAGTAGCTCAACTTTTATTTTCCGAGCAACTCTGCGCATTTTCTTATCCAGTGTCGCAAGCGGACTAGTCTGAGCGTCTGCTAACATGAGGTAAGCAGCATCGTAGGTGGATATACCATGCGTGTGTGAAAATTGAAAAAGTGTAGCCGGTGTCTGTCTATCCGCCGTTACCGTACACAGATCGAACAACGAATCCAGGTGACGAATAGCCTCGTTACCATCAAGATCGTCCTGGCCAACATAATAATTAACGACAAAAGATGATTCATAAACCCATATGTAAGGGACTATAACCTGCGGATTGCTTTCCTTAATGTAGTCCAGTGTCTTCGCAGCATATCGCCGATCCGCAGAACTCCCATCGTCAAACAGCCAGCGCATCATCACGCTATTATCTACCACTAATGTCTTTTTTGAGACCAACTCCCCAAGCTGGATAGACTCAAACGCCACGCTTTCGGCCTTTTTCGATAACCTGGCTCACCTGTTTCTTAACCTTTATGGGCGTGACACTACCCAAATAGGTCAGCGCCTGTTCCTTTGAATTTCCAGAAGAAACAGGGCGAATTTCGGCGATCGGCTTTCCGTGCTTCAGGATCACTGCCACCTCGCCGCTTTCAGCGACGCGATTAATAATTAGATTTGCCTTCTTGTTAACCTCAGCCATTGACACTTTCATGGAGCACTCCTTATATACGTACTATGATACGTACAATGCAAGGAAAAGGCAAATTGAAGTATCATCATTCAAAATTTGGCGTTAAGGCGGAATCTGCAAGTTCGGGTTTTGTGACCATCCCCTCGTAAATTCCTAACTGCCCCCTGTCCTGGTCCAGCGAATTTTTGCGCCCATGCTCGCATGGCAATTGACTGAACGATGCCTGTGTTAGTCGGCATCTTCACACCGCAGAAGCCTCAAAATGGACGCTCGACGGACATCGCAGCACAACGAAATCAATCGCCGCCAACTGTTGCCGCCGATGCCGGGATATGGCGAAATACTTTGGCTACGCGGCGATTTTCAAATCAACGATCGGCAGGTGCTTCCGATCGCTATGATAGCGCACATCAAGACGAATGGGAGCGCCGCAGTTACCGGTCACCGGCACGTGCGGAGATGCGCATGGCGCGGCCATCTCGCGCGTGGTTCGTATCGAGGACGCTCAGTTGCCGGCAACAAACCATGATAGACCTCGTGACGTGTCTTGCCGTTGAGCGACGAGTGAGGGCGACTATGATTGTACCAATGCGCAAAATACGTTAGCTCCAGGTGGAACGCGTCCGTGCGAAGTGGCACGAGGATGATCCGCGTGCATTCATTTTTGAGACTCAGAATGAATCGTTCAATGAGCGCGATACTACCGTGCTGGCCAACAGCGCCGAAGCGTGGTGCGACCCCTCGGCGATCTTGACCTTACCCATGGCAGGGTTCAGAATCTTCAAACGTTGTACGATGTAGCGAACAAAGTCGGGGAACTTATTGACGGGCTCGCGCAGCTGCAACAGCGCATCGGGTCCGTTTTCATCAATGCGTTTCACCCACGATGCAATCGCGGCCGGCGTGACGAGGAAGGTATCGGCTGTTTGTTTGAGGGACCAGCCCCGCGCGGCACGAAGCTCGAGGATCGCCATGCGCTCTACGGGCCCATAATGCGGTCGGCGCTGAGGCACGAACTGCGCCATACGGGCATCCTTGAGGCGGAGTTCCTCGCCGAGCAGGGCACACTCTTGGTGGAGCCGGTCGTTTTCTGCCGCCAGTCGCACCCGCGCATTGATGCTGTCGGCAGCCCACGCTCG
>CBDTVJ010000482.1:0-3570 GCA_965363655.1 uncultured Halieaceae bacterium
ACAGCGCACTGGTCGCTTCATCCATGATCAAAATACGTGGTTTGGTAAGCAAGGCCCGGGCAATCGCGATACGCTGGCGCTGGCCACCTGACAGATTACTGCCCTGCTCACCAATAACAGTGTCGTACGCCTGCGGCAGATCGAGGATGAACTCATGCGCACCGGCCACCTGCGCGCACTGAATCACACGCTCAAAAGGAATCCCGGGGTTAGCCAATGCAATGTTGTCTCGCACAGTGCGATTGAAGAGGAAGCTCTCCTGCTGCACCACGCCGATGTTGCACCGCAGCCAGGCGCTGTCCACCATTACCACGTCAGTCCCATCAACCAGTAGCCTGCCACTTTCAGGCACGTACAAACGCTGTACCAGTTTAGCCAAGGTACTTTTTCCTGATCCCGATCTGCCCACCAGCCCGACGATTTCACCGGGCCGAACGTCCAGGGACAGTTGATCCAGAACCAGTGGCCCATCCGGGCGGTAGCGAAACCTGACACGTTCGAAGGTTACCGCCCCCAGCAGGGCAGCAGGCGTACTGCGGTTTGGGTTAAAGCCCTGCTCAGCCGGTGTATTGAGAATATCTCCTAAACGCTGCAAGGAGATGCCCGCCTGTTGAAAGTCCTGCCACAGCTGTACCAGCTTGAGAATCGGCGCAGTAACGCGCCCGGCAATCATATTGAAAGCGACCAGCTGGCCCACCGTCAGCGCGCCGGCAATAACAAGATGCGCACCGAACCAGATGATGAGTAAGGTGGTCATTTTGCTGATAAAGCCCGCTATCTGGTTGGCGATATTGTTCAAATTCTGCGCGCGGAAGGAGGAAGTCACATAACTTGCCAGCTGATCTTCCCAGCGACGCTGCATTTGAGGTTCCACGGCCTGTGCCTTTACCGTCTGCATTCCGGTCACCGCCTCAGTAAGAAAAGCCTGATTTGCCGCACCATAACGAAATTTTTCATCCAGGCGATGCCGCAAAACAGGCGTAATGAGAACCGACAGAAAAATATAGAACGGCAGCGCACCCAGTACGATCCAGGTTAAGGTCGGGCTGTAATACCAGAGTACGGCGATGAAAACGAAGGTAAACGACAAATCGATCAGCAGGGTCAAAGCGGTGCCGGTGATAAAATTGCGGATGGTATCGAGCTCTCGCACGCGGGCCACGGTCTGCCCCACCTGCCGTGTTTCGAAATAGGCCAGGGGAAGTCTGGCCAGGTGATGAAACAAACGCGCGCCCAGCTCCACATCGACACGGGTGGTGGTGTGACTGAACAAGTAGTTGCGCAAACCACCAATCACCGCGTCAAAGGCGACTACCACCACAAAACCGAAGGCGAGAACATCCAGCGTAGTGAAGCCTTTATGAACAAGGACTTTGTCCATCACCACCTGGAAGAACAATGGGGTGACCAGCGCGAACAGCTGTAGAAAAAACGAGGCAACCAGAACTTCCAGAAACAGCTTGCGATACTTGCGTAATGAGGGAATAAACCAGCGCAAATTGAAGGCTGATTTCTGCGCAACAGGAGAATCCCCCTTGGGTATCAACAGTATGCCGTCACCGCTCCACATGCCTGTGAGCTGCTGTGCTGTCAGTGTCTCGGGCGGCTTATGGCTGGGATGCTGCACCAGGTATGTGCGATTGCCAGCATCGTCCGTAGCACTGCGCGCCAGGATGAAATATTCCCCCTCCTTCGAGCTGGCCAGTAGCGGGAGGATTTTTGATTCAATGTCACCCTCAACAAGCGCGACTGACTTCGCCTTGAAGCCAAGTCGTCGTGCGGCGCGAAGCAGCTCATCAATCGAGCAGGCTTCGCCTTCATGACCAAATTGATGCTGTAGCTGGCCAGGATCAACCGCAAGCTGATGCAGCTGCGCGATCATTGCCAGCGAAAGAAGCCCACTATCCATGTGCTGCTACTCTTTGACTGCTGACGGTGAATTGCCCCGCCAGGGATGGAATACCCAGCGGGGCAATAGATTTACCGAACTATAGGCAGAGAGTAGCTGAGCTCACTCGTTATTGCTGTCGTTTGACCGCTTTTGATAAATTGGGATGCCGGGGAAGCGCTTTCATGGCGCTTTTGGGGCTACAGGCTGGGTAAGGTGGCTGCGTGGCGCCGACCTTCAGTCAATGCTAACCTCCCCGCTCCTTGCCCAATGGAAGCGCAGCACCGTGACTGATTTCAGCAACATGCATGAGGCCTACCGAAAGATACCCTCCTTCACCTTCAGCTTCAGTCGCGTGATGTCCTGGCTGGTCAATCTACTCTTCGCCGTGCAAAGATTCTTTGCGTGCCGCCGCCCCAACCCGGCACTTGCAGTGAGTACGCAGCTCATTCCACGAGCGGATAGCAGCGATCTGCAAGCCATCGTAATGCGTCCCAGGGACAGTTCTGAAACGCTGCCAATATTGCTCTACTACCACGGCGGTGGTTTTGTCTTCAGCTGGGTATCCATGCACCACCGGCAGTGCCAGCGCTATACCCTGGAGGCGAACTGCGTCACGCTGTTGGTGGATTACCGACTGGGGCCGAAGCAGCCCTTCCCGGACGGTTTTGAAGACTGTTACACAGCCTATGAATGGGCACTGCAAAACGCCGCCTCCTTGAATGCGGATGCCACACGGGTGGCGGTCATGGGTGATAGTGCCGGCGGCGCCTTCGCTGCCGGGGTTGCCCAGCGGGCCGTGGATGAGGGCAGGCCACTTAATGGGCAGGCACTGGTATACCCGGTGCTGGATAGCGATTGCAAAACCACCTCGGCTACCGAATTTGAGAAAACGCCGATCTTTAACGCCGAATCAAACCGACGTATGTGGCGCATGTACCTCAGGAATGTGCCCGCGGGCGAGCGACCGGCCTACGCCTCGCCAAGCCATCGACAGGATCTCTCGGCCCTGGCTCCCGCCTATGTAGAAACCGCTGAGTTCGACCCACTGCGGGACGAGGGAATAGAGTATGCCCAACGGCTGGGCGACGCCGGCGTTGCCGTAGACCTGAACACTACGCAGGGCACGGTACACGGTTATGAGCCAGCCGCGCCCGAGAGCCCGGTGGTTGAAGCTTCCATGCAGCGCCGCATAGCGGCCTTGCTGGGGTTCTTTTCCAACGGGGCCTGAAGCGCAAGCCCGATAGAACAGCTGCCCAGCCTGACGACACAGCAACCATCACTTTGCCGCACAACTATGCGAGTAAAAACTGACCTCCGAGGTCATAGGCCAAGCCTGAATCGGGGATTACCATACAGGCCTGAATAACAACTCTGGGAGTTCCGGTTATGAATGTGTCAATCCGTGCCAAAGTGACTGGCCTGCTGGCAGCCACCGCGCTGCTTGCCAGCCAATCCCCGCTGGCGTTCAACATGCCGCCGACGAATCCCTTCCTGGCGGATTCGAACTACGCCATGGCCCACGCCGATGCCGCGCAGCAGGATGCACTGCCACAGTCGGGCCCCGGTGGCCCCGACAGAACCTTATCCGAAGATGACATCCAATACGTACATACCGGCCCCGGTTTCTTTGGTATCGCCACTTCAGGCGTGTACGCCGATGGCAAGCGGGTCTTCTGGGG
>CBDTVJ010000483.1:0-3566 GCA_965363655.1 uncultured Halieaceae bacterium
GCAATCCATTGAGCAACACATCGAAGACCCGGATACGCTCGTCGACCTGAAAACCCAGCTGCAGCTGGTGATGGAGCTTATAGCATTCGCGCAGAGCGAGTTACAGCTGCCGGTAGAGGGCCAATATAGCCATTACGTGAATCTCGAGAGGGACTCCGTGGTCTGGAATGTTTTTGTTGCGCCCGAGTTGTCACTTGAGTCCAAAACCTGGTGTTACCCGATCGCCGGATGTGTCGCTTATCGGGGTTACTTTAGTGAACAGGGAGCGCGGGAGTACGCCGAGAAGCTTGCGGACCAGGGCTATGACACCTATGTGGCCGGGGTTGCAGCCTACTCTACCCTGGGTTGGCTCAATGATCCCATTCTGAATACCTTTGTCTACCGGGAAGAATCGCAACTGGCGGACCTGATCTTCCACGAGCTGGCGCATCAGTTACTGTATATCCCTGGCGACACAGTGTTTAACGAGAGCTTTGCCACAACGGTGGCCATGGAGGGCGTGCAGCGGTGGCTGCAAAAGCGCAACAACGCCGAACAATACCGCAAATATCTACTGGGCAAAGCGCAACAAGATGACTTTATTCACCTGCTAGGCCGCAATCGCGAGCGCCTGGCATATGTTTACGATACACCTTCAGGTGATGATGCAAAACGTCGCCGGAAACAGGAACAGATCGGGCAGTTGAGGGAGGAATACAAATCACTGCAACAGCAATGGGGCGATACCAAGGCATACAATGCATGGATAGCTGCGCCTATCAACAACGCCAAGCTGAACTCGGTCGCGTTGTATTTTGATCTGGTGCCAGCTCTTGGGCGTTTGTTAGCAAAAGAAGAATACCAACTGCCGAACTTCTACGAGCGCTGCGCGCAGCTTGAAGACCTCAACTCTGAAGAGCGACGAGGTCTGTTGGAGGCACCCTATTCGACCAGATAGCCCTTTGGGTCTACGCCGTATGGTGCAAATATTCGAACACACTCGCCGCACAAGATTAGGATCTGGTATTATGTCTTCCAGAACAGGTAGTTCGTAGGACGCAATGTAATTAACGGGCCTGTAAGTAATTCTGTGTAACTGCGTTGGTTAAACACCGACTTTTCGGTTTACCGGCCGGCCCTCTTTTCGCGATGGAAAACTCGCTTAGGTGATTACTTTCTCTTGGCCCGGACGGTCTTTTCCTTGACCTTTTTTGTTGCAGACCTGATTTTGGATTCCGCCTTTTTCTCCATCGCTTTTAACTGCTTGGCCAGCTTCTTTTCCAGCGCGGTGAGTTTTTTAGTATCGGCGGCAGTGCGCGTCTTGACCCACTGTTGCGCCTGCTTGGCGAGATGTTTGCTTTTATCCAGTTCGGCCTTGGCAGCCAGTTCGGTTTTCTTGGCCAGGACTTTTTCCTTTGCCACCACCTGTGCGGCTTTGAGCTTAGCGGCTTCGGCCACGTCCTTGGCCCGCTTTTGAGCGTCGCTCGCTTTAGCGCTCAGTGCTTTGAGCTTAGCTCGGCTTCTGGCGGTCGCGGCGGATGCCGCTTTGGCCGCTCGCTTGTTGGCCGCTGTGGCCTTGGTGGCTGCATTTTTGCGGGCCGCGCCTAATTTATTACGCGCTGCGGCGAGTGCCTCTTTTTCTGATGCAACCGCTTGCTGCAGTTTGGCCAGCGCAGCATGGGCCCTTGATACCGACGGAGAACCGGCAGCTTTAGGTGCTGCGGCTTTGCCTGTGGCGGTTTACATGGCGGGATGAACGCTACACTGTTGATTCGCCTTTGAAACTGACCCAGGGTTTGCATTGAAAGGTGAGCCACCTTTTAGAGGCCAACTATTTGATGGCTAGAATTTCTATAGCCCGTCTGCCGGGTCAAGATTGCATGCAAAATTTCGCTCGGATTGGATCAATATTGGATGCAAATCAATACATTTGGCCGTTTCGACCAAGTAGCCTATGTTTATATGATAACGGCCAGCAAGGAACTCTCAATGGATAAGATACAGCAAGTACAAGACCCTTTCCTAAACGCACTGCGTAAAGAGCGTATACCGCTCTCAATATTCTTGAAGAATGGCATTAAATTGCAAGGGACGATTGAAAGTTTTGACCAGTATATTGTGATGTTGAAAAATGTCACCACACAAGCCGTTTACAAACATGCAATCTCCACCGTTGTACCATCAAGCAATGTGCGCATCCCCTCAGCGGATAATTTTAGTGGCGAGGAATAGCGACCTATCACACTGTCAGTTTGTAGGCGTTTTTTGCCTTAAGGATTCTTATCTTTTGCCCTGATAGCCTGTCTATCATTACGACCGTTCATGACACATTTGCGACCTGGTGAGAGGTGAATGGCTCGGCTATGACCGCTCTGGAGCGGATAGCTGCCCTTAGAGCTATGTGGGGCGAGATGTTGGGTCAACAGCCGAAATTGATAACTAGTTACTTATGATTCCCACCGCTTCATCACAAATTTTTCCTTCCCCAGATATAGTCTCTCGGCAGTTTCACCTTAGTTTTGTCTGTTCCTCCTGTAAATTCAACACGATCGTATTTACAGGAGGGACAGGCATGGTTTACCAGGCCTGGCCGTATCGAGTAAGGTGGCCCGAATTAAACCATTGTGTCGCGTGCCTACTTAGCGAATCAGATGTCCTGGGTGTTCAGGTCAGGCTTGTTGATTTCTACCCTCGAGATAAACGCACTGTGGTCGCTGAGTGGCACTTTCTTGCCATAAATGCCTACAGTTTCTACGATTTCCTCGCTGCCCGAGACATGAAATTGGTAGTGCGGGTTGCGGCGTGCGTAAATGTGGTCGATTCTGGTATCTATTACACTTAGGCTCTCGAGGTCGGTGGCCGTCACCGCGACTCTGTGATCCTCGTCTGTCACTGTAGAGTTGAAGTCGCCCAATACAATGGACGGGATGGTCTTGATCTCAAGTGTGCGAATAAACCGGGTCACTTCGCCCAGTTGATGCCTGCGGTCTCCAGAATATTCGTCGACGCTTTGGCCGTGGTCGTAGCGGGCGTGAATATGAGTGTTAAAGAGATCCAGAAATCCGTTGTTATCCGGGAGGCGAACGCGTGCCAGCGCAATGCCCTTGCCCGCCCACCAGTCACCGTGCCAGATTTTGTACAACTTGCCGTTCTTTGGGAAACGGTGGAAGTGGGTTTCCTGAATCGGGAATGCGCTCAGGATCCAGAGCCCGCTGCCAACGAGTCCACTGGGGAAATACTTGTAGTACTTGAGTCGCGTGTTCCGCAGTTGCCCCACCAGAATCTCGCGATCCGCCGAGACGAAGGCCTCCTGAATACCAACCAGGTCCGGCTGCAGGTCGGCAAGAAGCTTTCCGATTGCTCGCATTCTCTCCTGGCGATAACCGCTGACGAAACGAAGGTCGTGCACGTTGAATGTAACAAGTTTAAGTCGAATGCTCTTCTGCAATACAGCCGGCGGCCTGGCGACAAAGGGGCTCGTCCGGTCGTGCGACTGGCGATTATTGAAACTATTGAACATCACGAGAAAAACTGAATTGAAGAAGTGTAAAAAGCATCAGAACCCCGCTGTTTCCAGCTTGTGCATG
>CBDTVJ010000484.1:0-3563 GCA_965363655.1 uncultured Halieaceae bacterium
GCTCGAATATATTCGGGGCGCACTTCCAGCATAGGCCTCAACACATCTTTCGATACGCCTGCACCGCTATGGTCGGTAAACTGTTTCGACAGCCGCTCAACCTCTTCATCCACAGGCAGGTATTTATTGGTTAGCAGGTAATCGTCGACAATCGCCTCTTCATTCACGCCCAGCACATCAAGGATCAGGGCGGCACCAAAGCCGGTGCGATCCTTACCCGACGCACAGTGAATCAGCACCTGCTGGTCTCCCATCAGCAGCAGTCGAAACATCTCCGCGTATTGCGGCATCTGGTTAGCGACAAAATCCCGGTTAATCCGCTCCATAAAACCTGCAGCATCATCAACCGCGATAATTCCATTATGAAGGTTTTCTATAAAGCTGTGGGAGCTACCAGGGGAAATAGGCAAACTCGCCAGCTGGCTTTGGTTGTTAGCACCCAGTAAAGTCGGTTCGAGTTCCTGCTCAACGACCTGCCGAAAATCACAAATCAGCGTCACGCCCAGGCGATTAACATAACTAATGTCCGTGTCTGTCAAATTGGATAACTTGCTGGACCGGTACAGCTTGCCCCACCTCAGGCGGCGTCCTTCATGCGCTTCATATCCACCGAGATCCCTGAAGTTAGGTGTTCCCTGTAATGACAACTGGCGTTCCGCCAGTATCACGTTCTCCCCGGATTCGGACTCCAGGCAGAAATAGTGCCTGACGCCTTTGTCCGGGTTCACAAGCCGTACCTCCTGGTCCGTGCTGTAAAGTAATGGCGTGCCCGGATCATCGCCCTCGTAGTAATGGTCCGGGCGATCCGACATATACACCGCAATCCGTTGACCCGGGTGAAAACTACGCCATCTGACCAGATAATTCTGATCATCATCGCGTTCAACGTGGCAAGCGGTTAAATCAAACATTCACCTAAATCTCACTGACTACCTGTTTCTCTTTGATCAGCCTGTGCTTACTGTAGGACTGGGTTAAATCTCCAGGGATTGGTTCAGACAAGCTGAGCAAGGTGTTGTCAATTGTACATTACTGGAGGTGCCAGGCCATCAAGTCAGCGCTCTTGCCCCGGAGTGGTGACAGGTGTATATCCTCATTCGCCGATTCTACAAATCACTGCTAGTCTATTTATCAATACCGCCACCCTGACGGCGCGGGCGTAAGAACAAAATGGAATATAAACGTGAGTTGAAGCAGGGAGGTAACTGAATAATGGCTACCAAAATGATAAAAGCAGTGTTTTCAAGTATCTGTCTAATCTACTCTGCGCCAGTGTTCTCAATTCCCGTCACTGTGGACCCATCCACCGGTCTTGATAGAGGCCATTGATGGTTTCATAATCGGCGATCAATTTGAACTGGTGGTGGATGCGGCGCCCGTTCCCTGGGATAAGGCTTACAGTGATACATCGGGATATTTCCATGGCAGCATGGACGATCTATTCCTGTCTGCCGGAAGCCATACCTTTTCCCTGATTGTTGCTCAAGGTACCTCTCTGGGAGCTGCCTGGATGAACTTTTCGGCGGCGTCGGCTATCGACATACCCTCACCGAGGTCTGCCGACAACGACCCTGCCCAGATCCCGGTACCGGCAACTCCCATATTGATCGCCCTCGGACTGCTCGGTCTAGGCGGGTCTCGCAAAGGAACACGCATGTCGGCGGCGAATTTCTAGCCAAGCTATCGCATCAGGCGGCAAGAAAAGCACACTGGCCCGGCAGCAATTCGGCCTCCACTACCTCGTATTGCCCGCCAACCATCTCCAGCTTACCGCCAACGCTGCCCCTGGGGCATACGCCCTATAATCCTATGCCGCGGGCTTCAATGATCTTCTATTGCACAATTTTCTATAAATATATCAATGGCTTATAGCGATACAACGCCTCCATTCATAAGCGGGAGAATGGCTGTTACGTTTTTGCGGAAGGCGGGAGTTATTTGACCTGCTGCAAGCACGTAACACCTGGACCCAATATCCTATATAATCCACCGTCCACGCGCCCGTAGCTCAGCTGGATAGAGTAACTGGCTTCGAACCAGTTGGTCGGGAGTTCGAATCTCTCCGGGCGCGCCATTTTTTTCGAGAAACCTGTTTTCACTTCAGCCCCATGACAGCCCGCCATTCCCAAGCACAGACCCACAAAATATCTGCCCGGCATATTTTCGGGATGCTCCCAAAGACCTTGCACAGTGCTTCGGGGAGGAATCAGCACAGTGAAAGAATGTAACCAGTGTGGGAAATGTTGTATTCACTATGGTGATGGTGGCTTATCCGCTTCCGCCGAGGATATTGAGAGCTGGGAGGTATTCAATCCTGCCATTGCAGCCTATGTGGCCAATGGCAAGATTTGGATGGACCCTGTTAGCCATGAGCAACTGACTCGCTGCCCCTGGTTGCAGGTGCTACCAACAAGCCCTGGATCCGGGTCAATCAAGTATGGTTGTAGTATTTATCATGACCGCCCTGAGGATTGCAGGCACTACCCGGTCTCCATTGCTGAAATGGTGCGTGATGATTGTGAGATGATAGAGTTACACGATCTTGATACGCCGAAACAGGCACAGGCAGCACTGGATCAACTGATGGCGGATAGCCGGCCACCACTATCTTAAGCTGCAGGGCGCATTCCGGCATCGGGTCCTGGACTGCCTGCCCGCATTAGACACTGTCAGGGGTGGCGCTTTCAAACCCGGCATCTTAAGCTTCCACCACGCCTCTGTCTCAGGTAACATTGCACGCGACTTCAGCCTGTACGTGACGTATACTGCGCCCCTGCCACAGACTCTTGCGGCAGAGGTGCTATACAGTGTCTGCTTTTGAACGGTGAATTCGAAAGTGGAAGAGTGGTCCTAATTCACCATTATTTTAGAGAGAGTAACATGAGTAAAGGTACAGTTAAGTGGTTCAATGCAGATAAAGGGTTTGGTTTCATTACACCTGAAGACGGTGGCAAAGACCTGTTCGTTCACCATTCTGAAATCCAGATGGGCGGCGGTTTCGCTACTCTGAATGACGGTCAGTCAGTCGAGTTTGAAGTGGGCCAAGGTCAAAAAGGTCCCTGCGCGAACAAGGTCGTTCCGCTCTAGGTAGGTAGTAACACCGGCAGTGGCCACCTTCGTGGTGTCACTGCCGTTTTTTCTCCTCCATCATCAGCTTACACAATGACATGCCCGGGCTACTGCAAAGTGGCACCCCGTGGGCAGATCCATCCTCGCGTTTAACCTTTCGGCTCCCTATTGCAGCCTACCGCCGCTCTTCTTCACCTGTGCAATGTGTCGGGAAACGTTGATATCGACCTGCTTTCCAATGACGTCCAGCCATGCCAGGTGCTGGCGCCAGGCAGCGTCTTTTACGTGATCGGGCTTGCTCAGCTTGTTTAAATCAGACATACCACCTCCTGCTATCTATCCAACTTATTCCACCGGTTCGTCTCCAGTGGCGGGTGACTGCTGGTCCTGATCCTGATCCGGATCCTTTTCCTCTTTCGCCTTCAGTTTTTGTTGGCGTTTTTCCTCTTTCTTCTTTTTCTTGGCCAGCTCGCGCTGACGTTTTTCAAATGAAT
>CBDTVJ010000485.1:0-3562 GCA_965363655.1 uncultured Halieaceae bacterium
TGAGCAACTTGCCTCCTACCTGTGGTGGCCAATCTTCCTCGACCGGGAGATGACGCTGGCCGGGGAATTGGACCCGCAAGGCTTCCTGCCCTTTGCCGATACCATTTCTGGCTCGCGCTGGCCCGGTACTAACGGTGGCCCAAAAAGGGACTAAATACTGTCCCGCGACGTGCCGTGGCTTGAGGCAATTCGTATTCATGCACGGATTGCCTCACCATCAGGACTCCTTGTAGTGGCGCTCATGCAGTCTGTGTGTGGCGTCGCTGTCCTGCTGCCCTGCAGAAAAAAAACATCATGCCTACTGTAAAGACCTGGATACCCGCTGTTGTAGGAATGTGCTGTCTCGGCTTCGGCGCTGGACTCATTGGTATTTACGGTTTCTTTGTCGAACCCTTGTCAAAAGAGTTCGGTGTCGGTGTGGCAGTGCTCAATATTGGCCCGGTGGCACTGTTGTTGGTGCCGGGTATCGTGGCACCTATGGTCGGGAGATTGGCGGATAGACTGCCTATCCGGCGCATAATTTTGACTGGCGTTAGCCTGGCGATGTGCTCCCTGTTTGCTATCAGCCAGGCGCCGGCACTGTGGCTGGTGGGACTGGGGTTCGTCTGTTTTTCGCTGGGGCTGACCCTGTATGGCCCTGTGGTTATTAACGGCCTGATGGTGAAAATCTATGCCGGTCGGGAGGCTCGAGCCCTGGCGGTGGCCGCTATAGGCATTAGCCTGGCCACGGCTACTTTGCCTCCTGTGGTGGGTATGCTGTTGGAACACCTGGACTGGCGTTGGACGCTTGGCAGCCTCGCAACGGGATTGATGGTGCTGTTATGGCTGGTGGTTCTGGCAGGTCTTCCCTCCGGGATAGTGAGGGCGCCCGCAGGGGGTGAAGCGCCGGCCAGCAAGGCGATGTATCGACAACGACCCTTCTGGTTGATTGGCTTTTGCGTTGCACTGGGGCTGAACGTCTCTATTGTTTTGGCCGTTTGTTATCCACCACTGTTTTCCAGTCTGGGCTACTCCGTTTCAGATGCAGGTTGGTTTTTGTCGCTGGCGGGAATATCCGGTCTTGTGGGTAAGGCCTGCATCGCGTGGCTGGGGGACGCTGGTCGTCACTACGCCAAATGGCTGGCGGCTGGCCTGTTGCTGTTGCAGGTGTCGGGTCTGTGCCTGTTGTTAACCGCCCAGGGGACGCCCGATGTGGTATTGGCCTTGTGTTTGCTGGGTTATGGTGGCGGCGCATTTATCCCCATGCACCCTTATCTCAACAGTCGCTATTTTGATCCAGCCATCATTAGCCAGGTAAACGGCGCGCAAATGCCTCTGTTTCTGCCTTTTGGTCTCGTGGGGGCACCATTGGCAGGGTACAGCTTTGACCTGACTGGCAATTATGACTCGGTGTTGATTGCGCTGGCGGTGACGCTTGCCCTGGCTGCCCTGCTGGCGGTGAGATTACCCCTTGCGGCAAAGTAGCTGAGCCGGATTGAACGGCGCTGAGTCCCATCTTTATGGCCGAAATCCAGTCAAGATATAGCACCATGCTTTGCATAATATGACATGATGATGTTTGAGCACTTGCCAGAGATCAAAAGCCAATACACTATTTAGCGGTAGTGTTATGTAACCCAGGAGTAAGCCATGCCCATGTTTTTTCGCAAACTGATTCACGCGTTGTACCTGCGCCTGATGAAGGTGCTGATCAATTTCTCGCCTACTATGCGGCACTCGGCCTTTGTGGGTAGTGACAGCTCCCGGCAGTTGTGTGAGCACATTGCCAGGACTGGCGTGACCAAGGTGATGGTTGTCACAGACAAACCCCTGCGGGATCTTGGGGTAGTCGAGCGGGCGGTATCTGCGCTGGTGACAGCGGATTTGGATATTGCGTACTACGATGGCGTTTTGCCTGACCCGACGTTTGACCAGGTAGCTGCGGGCTCGGAGCTGGCCAAGTCGCATGGCTCCGAGGCGGTGCTGGCGATTGGCGGCGGCTCCTCCATTGATGCCGCGAAGATCATTGCAGCTGCCGCCACCAGTGAGGAATCTCCGGCGGACTGGGTGGGATTTGGAAAAATCAAACACGCTGTGTTACCGCTCTACGCCATCCCTACAACATCGGGTACTGGCTCTGAGGCGACCATGGGCGCAGTGATCTCTGATGCGGTCACCCATGACAAAAATATTATTTCTGCCGGGGGCTTGTTGCCCGCCGCTGTCGCCCTGGACCCCGCTTTGATAACCGGCTTGCCGCCCCATATTACGGCGGCTACAGGAATGGATGCCTTGACTCACGGTATCGAGGCTTATATCGGCGTATGGGAGCGGGGTACGCGGCTGCAAGATTCAAGGATGGCCATCAAGCTGGTCTTCGACCATCTGGCGACCGCCTGCAGAGACGGAGGGAATCTGGAAGCGCGCAGTGGTATGGCCATGGGCGCTTATTATGCCGGGCTGGCTATCAACCAGGTCAATGTTGGGAATGTGCATGCTATCGCTCACCAGTTAGGGGGGAAATACGGTATTCCGCATGGACTCGCCAACTCCCTGGTGTTACCTCATGTGCTGGAATTCTGTTGCGAGGAGTCCCAGCAAAGCCTGGCGGAATTGGCCATCCTGATAGGCGCTGGCAGTGAGGGTGAGGACGCCGGCGCCCTGGCGCACAAATTTATACAGGCCGTGCGGGATCTGCGCACCGAGGTGGGTATCCCCGATCACTCGGACCTGGTTAAACGGGAAGATATTGAGGCTCTTGGCCAGCAGGCTATTGCCGAGGGAGCGGGCTATCCGGTGCCTCGTCTGCTTGATCGCGCGAGCGTGACCTCCATCTTGCACAGTGTCGCAGGGTAATTATTGCCGGCGATGAACGTTCGCCAGTGAAGCCCCGGTTATTATTACATCAGGGCTTTTTTGCGTTTGCATGTATTCGGGTGGAAACTGGCGCTATCACGCCTATAATGCACAGTGATATAACGATAAGGACGATTAAATGGAATACGATTCGGCGTTGCACAGTTTACAGTGTCCCAAGTGTCATAATGGGATGGAAGAAGTCACTCATGAGGGCATTGTTATCGATCGCTGTACCCATTGCTTTGGGCTGTGGTTCGATGAAGATGAAGCCCATCACCTGAAGAAGTTTGAGGACAGCCACAAAGTGGACTCGGGTGATCCCAAGGTAGGCTGGAAATGGGATAGTCACGCTGACATTAATTGCCCGCGTTGTGGCAAGGAAATGGACAAGACTGCAGATCCCAAGCAGGAGCATATCTGGTATGAAATCTGCCATGAGCACGGCATGTTCATGGATGCCGGTGAATTCACCGACTTTAAAGACCAATCCCTGCTCGATTTTTTCCGCAGCCTGATCAAGGGCAACCGCGACATAGTTGCCCCCTGATAAGAACGGCTAGTCGTAATCTGCAGTTGCGGGGATCTGTTCGTACCAGTTCACCCCCTCGGCATCGGTAGTGCGCGTAATCCTGTGCCTGCCCAGTAAGCAATTGAGGTGGGCCAGGGTTTCTCCCGTGGCCAGCCCCAGGGATCCCGCGTCTATGTCGCGCCGGAACAGGGCAGG
>CBDTVJ010000486.1:0-3561 GCA_965363655.1 uncultured Halieaceae bacterium
GACAGCCTCGCGACTGACATCGCCGGTGCCCACAGTAGCGGCATCACCTCCGTCTGGATTCAACACCAACAACCACTGGATGCTGAACTGGGTATCGACCCCCACCATACCGTGCTCCATCCGAGCGAAATACCAGCGCTGATTCGACAATTACATCAGAACTGAATAGCCATATTGTTGCTGTACCTGGTTGTTTTTCCTGCCGGCTTGGTACTTGGTCATGCACAGGCTCTGGCAAATGGTCTAAGCTGCAAGGTAATACCCAATAAACATACTCTGCCTGCATTAAGGGAAAACACATGAATCTGGAAAAGGTTGTCTTCGGTTTCTTCGTCCTGCTCGCACTGACAGTCAATTTCGGCTTCGTGATGGGGGACCTGGACAACCCCGCGCATCACCATGTCTACGAGTTGTATGCTGCGATTATCGTCAGCCTTATTGCGACAGTGCTAAAATTCGGAGACCGCAGCCACATTGGCGCCACACTGCTGGCCACCAGCCTGGTAGCGGACCTCCAGCTGCTGCTTGCCGCCCTGGTCTGGGCTATGGCCACTAACGTTCAGGGCGGGACGGACGCCGATATCATGCCCAGTGTGGTATCTCTTGCGGGGGGCGCACTGCTGGCCAACCTGGCGTCCGCCGTGCTGCTGATTATCGAAACCGTTTCTTTGCGCCGGTAATTGTCCGTGAACAGAACAACTATGGACAGCGCATTTTCCAGAGTGCTGTTCCTGTTCTTCCGGCGTATGCGGGCACCCCTGATCGTGCTTATTTCCGCTTACGCGGTTTCTGTCATTGGCCTGGTGCTGATTCCTGGTGTGGACGAAGCGGGCAACCCCTGGCGTTTCGACTTCTTCCATGCCTTTTACTTTGTCAGCTTCATGGCGTCGACTATCGGCTTTGGCGAGATCCCACACGCATTTAACGGTGCGCAGCGTCTGTGGGTGTCGATTTGCATCTGGTTTACGGTCATCGCATGGCTTTACGCCATAGGACGCATACTCAGCCTGATACAGGATCCCGCCTTTACCCGGGCCACAACCGAAGCGCGATTCATCATGAGCGTGCGTAATATCAGGCAGCCATTCACCATCGTCTGCGGCTACGGAGAAACGGGTAACTTGCTGGTGCGCGCCATGGCCTACCGTAATCTGCTGCCGGTGGTGCTCGATCAGGAGCAACAAAATATTGATTCCCTGCTGCTGGAAAATCTCGGCATGGACATCCCGTCCTTCTGCGCAGATGCATCGGTTACGCAACACCTGTTGGAGGCGGGACTGCGCAGCCCGCTGTGCCGCGCGGTGGTGGCCATTACAGACAGTGATGCGGTAAACGTAAAGATCGCAGTAACTGCAAAACTGTTGCGCACCGATGTGCCGGTCATTGCCAGGGCAGGCGTGCTGGAATCGGTAGACAACCTCGCCTCGTTCAATACCGATCACATCATCAACGCCTTCGAGGTGTTCGGTGAACACCTGGCTATGACCCAGCGCACCCCTAGTGTGCACCTGTTGCACGCCTGGTTGATCAGCCTGCCGCTGCGTACATTGCACCCGCCGGTTACGCCTCCGCGGGGCAATTGGGTGATATGCGGCTACGGGCGCTTTGGTAGCGCCTGTACCCGCTACCTGGAAGCTGAGGGCAATAAGGTCACTGTGATTGAGCGCAATGAGGAGAAGGCCCCCAAAGGTGCAATCGTGGGACGTGGCACTGAGGCCGGGCCGCTTAAAGAAGCAGGAATCCAGCAAGCCGTGGGAATTATTTCCGGGACAGACTCGGACACCAATACCCTTTCAGCCATCATGACGGCGCGTGAAATTAATCCGGATCTCTACCTGGTGGCCCGTCAGGACCGTCGCGCTGATACCGAGATATTTCAGGCCGCTGACCTCGACCTGGTGATGGAGCCCAGTCGGATTATTGTATGGCGCATCCTGCCACTTTTGACCACACCGCTGCTCAGCCGTTTCCTGCGCCTGTTGCGCGCTGGCACCGAGCAAGATGCGTATGAACTGCGCCAGCGCATTGCCGGGCTGTGCGGTGGTGTGACGCCAGAAACCTGGTCCTTCAATATCGACCTCGAGCGTGCGCCCGCCTTGTACACCTCAGTAGACCGGGGTGATGACGTGCGCCTTCGGCACCTGCAACTGTCACCCAGTGACCGCAGTCAAGCGCTGCCATGCGTCCCCTTGTTGCTCGCTCGCGGTAACTCTACCTTCATGCTTCCCGACCCCGATATCCAGTTGCAGCGCGGCGACCGGGTCCTGTTTACCGCTAGAGCCGGGACGCGTCGGGTAATGAGTTGGGCCCTGAACAATCCCAAGGCACTGGAATACGTGGTTACAGGAAATGAGCTGCCGGATGGGACCGTCTGGCGCTGGCTGGCACGGCGCAAAGCCCGGGCGCAGGAGCAAAGTTAACCGCTCACGAATGACTATGCGCGATTTAAATACTCATCATCATAAAGCCACTCAAGGCAGCATTATTGGGGGCCAATGTGGGAACCACTGCCCTACCGATCTCCTCCAACAAGCGCCTGTACCCCTGGTAGAACTCCCAGGAAGGCATGGGTTTGTAAACCGGGTCCTCGATCTCCAGAAAACGCAATATGCCCTTCGCCGTGGTGGGTTTTACAAAAGCCTCCTTGCGTGGCGCGAAGTAAAAAGGGACCACGGAAATAACTGACCATTTAGCGAGTTTATGGTGGCTGAGCATGCCAAGGATCTCATTGAATCCCTGCTCTTTCTGGCGTCCATACAGCCTCTTTTCGAACGCTGCAGCAAGCGCTTCTCTCTCGTGCGAGTTCAGGGAATGGACAAAGTCCCGGAATTTTGGCTTCTCAAACCGCGACACCATGGATGATCGGCTGACCACCTTTAACACTGACTCGGTTATCAGCTCGGGGCGATTGAAATTACTGCGGGCAAAACTCTTTTTAGCAAACTCGGCCAGCTTGTCGATGTCGTGTTTCTTCCTGATGGAGACCATCTCCGGATCGGCAAAGCCACCTGGATAACGTTGCAGGAAGTTGGCTTCTGCCAAACGTAATTTGTCGTAGTTCATAGTCTGCATCCTCTACTGGACCGTGCTGGTAAGGCCCATACCCAAAACGGAAAACAATTTCGCTCGCATATTCCAGCCATTCCTTGCGCATGACGCAGGCTCAAAATAAGGTCAGGAACCAGGCTAAGGTTTTCGCATAAAGGCTATACACCCATTTTTTAAAGGACAGCCACCATTGCCAGGATTCCCGCTGGGCCTGGTCTTCGTGCGCACGTTGTATCAGGTAAGCCTGTATCCCCGTGACATCCCCTGCGCCAAGGACATCGTCAAAGCGCGGCATCCCGCCTCCTTCCAGTAATCCTCGTAACACAATATCGGCAAAGTTTGCGTGCATCGCCGCCGGCAGGCGACGCAGGTCGGGAACAGAACCATCACTTACAGCATTGGGCCCATGACAGCGTGCGCAGTACTGGTTGTACTGAATGCGACCCGCCTCGACCTCATCCTTACCCAGGCCAGTAGGCGCTGGAGGTTCGGGGTATGCAGCAAGCTCAGGGA
>CBDTVJ010000487.1:0-3556 GCA_965363655.1 uncultured Halieaceae bacterium
AGTTCCAGTTTTCGATACCGTCGCGCCCGGTACGTTCGCAATAGCGGGCGATGTACTCTTCATCGGTGGGGATGCCCAGGGATGCGCGGTCTACGCCAGCCAGGCCCTTGATGCGTCCCTCCCGCGGTAGCATCCAGGCCATACACTGGTTAGCCAGGTCAGCCAGCGGGTGGCCCAGGGTGGACAGTTCCCAGTCGAGCAGGGCGATGACACGCGGCTCGGTGGGGTGGAACATCATGTTGTCGAGGCGGTAGTCTCCATGCACCAGGCTGACAGTGCCGTCATCCTCAGGCATGCGCGCTGCCAGCCATGTCATCAGTGACTCCATGGATGCAATCTTCTGCGTTTCCGAGGCGCGGTACTGCTTGCTCCAGCGTCCCAGCTGCCGCTCGAAGTAGTTGCCGGGGCGGCCAAAGTCCGTCAGACCCACCGCGTCCACATTGACATTGTGCAGGGCGGCCATGGTCTGGTTCATGGCGTCGTAAATGGCAGCTCGCTCAGTATTGTCGGCAGCTTCAGGGAGCAAGGGGTCCCACAGGATGCGGCCTTCCTTGTACTCCATGATGTAGAACATGGAGCCGATGACTGCATCGTCCTCGCACAGGGTGTAGGTTTTTGGCACCGGAACATCAGTATCTGCCAGGGCGCTGATCACCCGGAATTCACGATCTACCGCGTGGGCGGATTTCAACAGCTCCCCCGGCGGCTTGCGTCGCAGCACGTAGTCTGTACCGCCGGCGGTCAGCTTGAAGGTGGGGTTGGACTGCCCCCCGGCAAACTTCTCTGCGCTCAGTGGGCCTTCGAAGCCGGGTATGTGCCTTGCCATGTACTCGCTGAGGCTGTGGAGATCCAGTGTTTGTGTCGTCATATCGCTTTCTTTTTGTTGGCTGGTGAGGCTCTGTTGGCCGTGCCAGAGTCTGTGCTGTGGGTGGTTGTCTAACAATGACGGCCCGCAACAAATAAATGTGCCGGAAGTGACAACCGGATGGAACGATTTGAGTCGCGGCTGCAGCGGCGCTATGCTGGATCGCTAATGAAGCAGTTTAGCAGCTTGTGAGCCTGTCGTTGGCGTTTCCGACGGGGCGATTTTAAAGCTGAAGCAAGGGGGGGAATGTGGTCGTGATCGAGCCCATCGGGGACAGCCAGCGGTGCCAGGTGGAGGCCATGACTGAGCACTATGTCCGCGAGGCGGAAGGGATTTTTGGCCGCAGCTTCCGGCGTATTCCGGTTGCGTTCGACCTTAAAGGCCGCGCGGCGGGCATGTTCAGGACACAAGGCCGCCACAGCCTCATCCGTTATAACCCGTGGATATTTGCCAAGTACTTCGAGGAGAACCTGCACGATACGGTAGCCCACGAGGTTGCCCACTATATTGTGCACGAGGTATTTGGTCGCCGGGCCAGGCCCCACGGAGAGGAGTGGCGGGCAGTGATGACCAAGTTTGGTGCCAAGCCGGAAGCAACCTTCCGGCTGGATTTATCCGGGGTACCCCAGCGCCGCCAGGCCACCCATCGCTATCAGTGCGCCTGCCGTATTCACGATGTTTCCAGCACCCGCCACAACAGGGTCCAGCGGGGCGTGGGCCGTTACCATTGCGTCAATTGCGACGCCCAGTTGCTCTATAACCCCTAGGCCTTGGTTGGTGCTGGTGGTGGGGCGCTAATTGTTGATACCCAGTAACACGCCGCTGAACAGGTTGTTCTCCTCATCGAGATCGCTTTTGCCCACGACGGCCCGGTCAACCGCCATGCCCAACTCGTTAATCAGGTAACTCTTGGCCGTTATCGCACGTTGCTCAGAGAGCTCAGTCATCTGCTGGTCACTGATGACAATACTGCTGGCGATATGCAAATACTGCTCCCTGGCAGTCGGTTCAGGCTGGTCTGCGAGTTTCTCTCCCAGCGCCTGGTAACGCCTGGCGATGGCTTTTTCCCAGGCGGTGCCCTTGCTGTCCAATTCTTGCTGGGGTAAGCCGGCATCGACCAGCTGTGCTTTAACTGTATTTTTCTGCAGCCGCTCCCGGTCGGCAGAGAGCTTGAGTGAGCCAGAGATAAGCAGCGAAAGTCCCGGGCGCTGGTTCAGTGCCTCATTAAGCTGGCCCAGCTTGGCCCGGTTGGCGTCATCCAGTTGTGCCGAACCGGAGGCAAACGTCAGGCGTTGCAGGTCGTCATCGCTGTCAACGAGTCCGGCCAGTAGGGAAAACGGCGCTGTGATCGCTTTGGTCAGTATATTGAGAAAGGCTTTGGAGATAACGCCTCCCAGGCTGAAAGAGGGGTCGTCGACGTCACCCGATACCGGCACTTTCATGTCGATAACACCCTTTGAATCGGTGAGTATCGCCAGAGCCAGCTGCAGCGGGATGTCCACTGCCTTGTCACTTTCTATTTTCTCGCCCAGTTTCAGCTGGGCGATGACGAGGTCGTTCTTGCCCTGCAGCTTGCCGCTCTGCAGCGTGTAGTGCAGGTGCAGGTTCAATAGCCCCTGCTCAATGGGATAGCCCGCGTAGGTGCCGGAGTAGGGCGAGAGCAGGGCCATATCGATACCGTCGAAGGTCAGGTCCAGGTCCTGGTCGGCGCTGCCATCAAAGGGATTGAACTGGCCTCCCAAGGCTACCGGGGCGTAACCATCGACCGAGCCCTTGAGTTCTATGGTCGCCGAGGCGGCGGGGTCTGTGGCCATTCCCCTGATCTCTCCGTTGAGCTCACCGACCACGGTGCGGAATACGATCGGCAAGGATTGATCCATAAAATCGACTTCACTGTCAGTGATCAATACCTCAGGTATGCTGAAGGTCCAGGGGTCATCCTCGGTGAGCTCTTCGGCAATTTCCTCGACCTGCTCGCCCACTTCCGCTTTCCACACATTCATGGCATTGATAGAACCGTCCTTGGCGATGTGCAGGCGGCCCTTGTAGTTGTCGATTGCCAGTTTCTGCAGTACCAGGTTGTTTTGCTCCATGTCCACAGCCAGGCCTTCAAAGCGCACGGTATCCCAGCCGGTCAGTATATCCTTGGCGCCTTCACGGGTAGCGGAAAAATTGCGTATCGCGCCGTCCAGTCCGATTTGCGCGGGCGCAAATGCACCCAGTGCCACATTGCCTGCGATCTGGATCTCGCCGCCGGTAAATTGCGCCTTGAGAGCCTCGGGCAGGTTGGGGTTGAACCAGGTGAGGGGCAGGCCATCCAATGAGTAGTTGATCTTGCCATTACCCGTCGCCAATGCCAGCACACCGTCCACGGCGATTTTAGCCTGCTGGTTTGCTGCCAGCGCCAGGGACAGCTGGGAATCACCTGACAGGGGCCAGGTCACATTCTCTATAGACGCCTCAATGGGCTGGATATCCAGTACCGGTGGGTCAGTGAACTCGGAACGCCAGCGCACAGTGCTGTTGACCAGTTGTGCTTTGTTCAGGGTGACGCTCCAGCCGGCCTCGGCAGAGGTTTCTTCTTCCGCTTCAGCTTCAGTTTCCGCTGCTGGCGGGGTGGTTGTTTCCGGAGCGGCGGCTCCCGGAGCGGCGGCTCTCGGAGCGGCGGGCTGTGATCCCAGGAACAGTTCC
>CBDTVJ010000488.1:0-3555 GCA_965363655.1 uncultured Halieaceae bacterium
TTTGATATAGAGATTCCGCTTCTACAAGGTTGTTCTTACTGGCTTCAATCAATCCCAAGACGGCATATGCGTGACCAAGTCGGTCATCGATGGCCAGTGCGTGCTCGATGGCGTCCAAACCAATAGTATTGGCATCCTCCCGATCAAAAGTCCCGTAGCTGGAAAGGAGGTTGTAGCTTTGCGCTATTCCCACCCAGGCCAGCGCAAAATCCGGGTCCAGTTTGACGGCCATCTTAAATTCTTTGGTGGCCTGCTCTAGATTCTCCGTGTACCGCGTTGCCATCAGTTGACGTCCACGTTGATAGGCCTCAAAAGCAGCCAGATTCTGCGTAGGCATGGTATTGATGCGATCTGTTTCTTCAGGACTCAGCTTGGCCTGCAAGGCATCTGCAATCGCTCTGGTAATTTCGCTTTGGATCGCAAACAGGTTTTCGGCGTTCAACTCACGATCGTAGATTTCTGCCCACAAGTGTTCGTCAGTCTGTGCGTCAATTAGCTGAACGTTTATTCGCACTGTATTACCAGAGCGCTGGATACCACCTTCAAGAACATGCGCCACACCCAACTCCAGAGCAATCTGGGGAAGCTTTTTGGTCGTGTCCTTGTACTCCATAACCGAAGTCCGAGAGATCACTTTCAGGGAGCCAATCTTGGCGATAGTGGTTAACAGATCATCGTGGATGCCCTCGGCAAAAAACTCGTCTTCGGGCCTGTCGCTGCGACTGTCGAAAGGCAATACCGCGATAGATTTACGGGAAACCTCTGCTTCGACTTCCAGGTTCTCTTCTATTTGATCCACCACTGCTGCCACTTCAGTTGAGGGTTGGTCAACGGCTACACGATTGGAAAAGTTGTCAAACAGAAGGTAGGTGATCGCTACCGCGATCAGGACCAGAATTGTGGTGTTCAGCCTCTTACCGGTCTGCGGCGTGATGGATTGGGTCCGGTCAACCTCGTCTTCTTTCTTCAGCCCCTCCGGTGTCATCTCGAAGGCCCAGGCGAAAAACAGCGCGAACAAAAAGCCCGCTGCCATCAGCACCAGCACCGTCTTCATCACCCAGTCTGGTGTGCCGAAACTCTCGAACATCAGCTGCAATACCTGCGCCACCAGCCATGCAACAACGACATAGGCAATGGCGATCCTGAATACATTCCGACGCTTGAGTTCATTGAAAAATGACAAGGGCTGGCTTCTTTATGTCTGCTAGTGCTATTAAGCATAGTGGTTTCACAAACAAATGCCAAAAGATTGGTTGTGCCTCGTAGTTTGGTAGTTGGCTGATGGGCGGCTTCTGGCCGGTTCCAGTTATTTACATCACCGAAATTCACGCCCAGTGAACAACCGCTTACTGGCAGACACCGGCCTCACAACTCTAGCCGAGGCGTGTAGCTGGAGTCGGCTAATTGCGGTCCTTCGAGTACGCTAAATTGTGCGGCGATAAGGGTCAAAAGCGAGGTAAATAGCCATTCAGTACTCTGGGGTTTCTGGCAATATAGCGCTTGACGCACCCATAAGCGTACGCGTGTAATAGTCAAACCATGTTATTGAAAGTTTCAAAAGAAAAGATTGCATACTCGAAGGAGCCTGAAAATTCCATTAAGTACACAGAAAAGCTTGATAAGGAATATTCAGCATACGCAAAAGTGTATGACCTGGGCATAAAATTGCTGCCAGTGTGGAAATCCTGGATAAAGACAGTTATCCCATATATTGAAGGTGTCCGAGTTTTAGAAGCATCCTTTGGAACTGGATATTTACTCACCAAATATGCCGATAAGTACGAAACCTTCGGCATTGACTTTAATAGCGACTTGGTTGAGATCGCAGAGAAAAATCTTTCCCGGAAAGGTATTAAAGCACAGCTTCAACAGGCAAATGTTGAACAGCTTCCATTTCCTGAGAGGTACTTTGATTCAATAGTCAACACGATGGCATTTTCTGGTTATCCTGACGGTAAACAGGCCATGTCGGAATTTTTTCGAGTATTAAAAGTGGGAGGCAAATTACTTATTGTGGATTTCGACTATCCATCCGACAGAAACCGATTTGGGTATTTGCTTACAAAATTAATGGAACAGGCTGGAGATACAATCAGGGATATCTCGAAATTGCTCAAAGAGTTCCCCTGTGAATTTAATGAAAAAGAAATCGGAGGTTTTGGCAGCGTCCATTTATATGTAGTAAGAAAGCTTGGCAATTCATGAATACTGTTTGATCTTTTAAAATGTTTCACGCTCCAAACGGCCAACAAGCCGCTAATTAGCGCCACCTTCTTCTTGTGATTTGAATTTATCTCTTAAACCAACACAGAGACTCTGAAATTGTCGCAATAATCAGTTCTTTCCTGCTCCGCATATTACAATGTACTCGATTGATATTGTTGTAAATGAAGTTGAAAGAATAATGAGACGAAGATTTCAGTTTCAAGGTGTGAACGCAGCGTCCTTGGGTGCTAAGTTTTTCATGTTAGGTGCTTTGTTCGTTACCTTCTGCCTTTCTGCCTGGCTCCTGTTTGCCCCGGTCAGTCCCGCGCATGGTTCCGGCTTGCTCCTGCGCTCAGTAATCCTGCTATCCTGCCTGGGCATCTACATATTACGCCTGGGTCTGACCTTCCTTTATTTCCTCAAACGGAAAATCCCCTGGTGGGAGAGCCTGTTTGTTGGCCTGGCCTTTCCCATTTTCATGCTGGCCTTTATCTGGAATGCAGCCTTCAATGCCCAGCCTCTTGCCCTCCTATTTTGGCTGAGCCTCCTGCTATATGTTCTTGGCTCGCTCATGGGTACGGTCGGAGAGGCCGCCCGGTACCACTGGAAAAGACAGCCAGAAAATCAGGGGCATTTATACACGCAGGGCCTTTTCGCCTGGTCCCGGCATATCAACTATTTTGCTGACCTATTATTATTTTCCAGCTTCGCTGGTCTTAGCGGAAACGGGCAACTCCTTTTTATCCCCTTGGGCATGTTTTTGAGCTTTGTATTTTGGGTCATTCCCAGCCATGATGCCTATCTGGCACAGCGCTACGGGAACGATTATGAGGCCTATGCAAAGCGGGTGAAAAGGCTGATACCTTACATTTATTGAGAGGAGCCCAGTCCGGCGCGTCGGGTTCTCCTCACCGGCTTTTTTCAGTAGCCATTTCAGGGAAGAGTTTGACCAATCACCATAAAAATTTCCGATCGTTAGATTCACTCGCACTCCGAATGAATGAAATTCAATGACAACCAGCTAAAGGATAACGCTCCGATCTCTTAGAGAAACATGGCCCTACCAGATAAAGATTGGTGGTCAGTGCAGCGATTTGTTAAACGTCACTTGACACTTCATCGGAACCGAAGAAGGACATAACCAAACCACAGCAGGTTAATCATAACTTTACACAATCAATCAAGGGAACGACCAAAGAATTTTATGATGTATGAACTGCTACAAGATATTTCCCAGCGTCCAGAACCTTTTAGTCGCTACACAGCGATGGAGTTATGGACTCGACCACACCTTGCCCGACAGATGTTGGATTTCCACCTCAACCAGGAAACTGACCTTGCATCACACCG
>CBDTVJ010000489.1:0-3542 GCA_965363655.1 uncultured Halieaceae bacterium
CCTTGAGGCTTTCGCATGGCAGGTCAATTTGCCAACAGTGTAAGAGGCCTTATCGTCCGTTTGCAATGACTTTGCACCGCTTGGGGTGCCTCATGTGTGGCTACCTCCGGCCAGTGAAAAAGGGGTAATATGCAACCACTGTCAGCCTTAACTTGACGATACAATCCCTATTACCTGCCCGAAGGAGACAAAGTATGAAAATCACCGGTGGCTGTTACTGTAAGAAAGTACGTTATGAAGCAGAGGGAGAGCCGCTTATGCGCGGCCTTTGTCATTGTCGAGAGTGCCAGTATATTTCCGGTGGTGGTGCTAATGTGGCCCTGGCCATGCCATCCAGCGGTTTTCGATATACCTCAGGTGAGCCCAAATCATTCCAGCGCAGTGATCTGGAATCTCCGGTAGAGCGCCAGTTCTGTCCCGATTGTGGAACCTCACTGGTCAGCCTGCCGCCCAGCCTTCCCGATCTGGTCATTCTGAAAGTAGGCACCATGGACAACCCCGCTGAGTATGGTGTGCCTGACATGGCGTTCTACTGTGTCGATAAACAGGAATTCCAGTATCTCCCGGAAGACATGCCAAAGTTTGACCGCTTTCCTGGATAAATGCAGCCTACCGAAATGACTTATTGCATAGAGGCAGACTGGATAGACGACACTGTTGTGGTACTGACCTTCAGTGATCCGGGGCGCGCCAACCAATTATGCTGGGCGGCAATTGATGAGCTGGGCGAAAGGCTTGGCGCTTGCCGGGAGTCAGGTGCCAGGGTAGTCGTTGTCGCTTCGGGCCTGGCAGGCCACTGGTTGGAGCATGCCTGGCTGCAAGATCTGAGTGCTGGTCTGGAGGGACTGGAACCGACCGGTACAGGGCAAGGGTGGTTCACTGCACCGCAGGAACTCTCTCATGAAGGCCTCATCAGCATAGCCGCGATCTCCGGGGACTGCTCCGGAGGTGGCGCTGAACTGGGCTGGGCCTGTGATATTAGAATCGCTGAATCCCAGGCCAGGTTTTGCCAGCCGGAAGTAAACATGGGCCTGACCACAGGTATCGGCGGTTGCAGTCGCTTGTCACGATTGGCGGGTCGTACTACGGCTACTGAAATGGTGCTCACAGGGAGGCCCATGTCCGCCCGCCGTCTATACGAGCTCGGGGCGATCAGCCGGGTAGTGGCCGCAGGGCAGGCGCTCTCGGCCTCACTGGAACTGGCGCGAGACCTGGCGAGTAAGTCCCCCGAGGCCATCGCCGGACTGCAACGGATTCTTGCTACTAATGACCAGGCGACACTCGCCGAAGAGCTGCGGCATGAGCAGGAGGTGTTCCAGTCGGTAGTGGTTAGCGGGAATGCCCGTGATGGGATCAGGCGCGTGCAAGCAGCCTACGACAGTGGCGCCAGCACTGCCGAGGTCAATCGCTACCAGAGCTGGCGCGAAAGCTAGCTGGCCCGCTTGTCAAAGCTGATATGCAGCTCCTTTAGTCCCCGTAACACGATATTGGGCCAGTAGGTCAGGTCTGACTTCTCTTCCACCACTTGAATGTTATCCAGGCGGGACAGCAGCGCCTCAAACGCAACCGTCATTTCCTTGCGTGCCAGCATGGCGCCCGGACAGAAATGGATGCCCTTGCCGAAGGCGATGTGGTCACCGGCGTTGCCTCTGTCGATATCGATATCATTGGGGTGCTCGAACAATTCACGGTCGCGGTTAGCCGCATGGTAGCGCAGCATAACCAGGGAATCCTTGGGGATCTTCACTCCCTGGAATTCGGTATCTTTCTTCACTACACGCCACATGCCGGCACTGGGAGATTCCATACGCAGTATTTCTTCGACGGCGTTGGGGATTTTCTCGGGGTGGGCCTGCAGGTCCTTCATCTGTTCAGGATTCCGGATCAGGCTCACCATGCCGCCGGTGATGGCGGAGGTGGTGGTTTCATTGCCGGCGACCATCAGTTGTTGCAGTATGCTTTGCAGCTCTTCCATATTCAGGCGCCGCACCTCGCCAGTGTCCGGGTCCTCGATTTCGGTGACTCCCAGGTCGGAAATCATGTCGTCACTGGGGTTTGCCCTGCGGCTGGCCACCATGTCGGCGAAATACAGTTGAAAGGCCACGATGTTTTCCGCATCTTCCACCTGTTCTTCCGGTGTGGCCATCTGGCTCAGGCGGCGTGCGAATGAATCAGACCAACGCTTGAAATCCTTGAGATCTTTGCGCGGCACACCCAATTGATCGGCAATCACGAAGACGGGTAGGGGCGTGGTGAACTCACGCACAAAATCGCATTCGCCCTTATCAATAAAGCTGTCGACCAGCTCCTCGACAATGGCTTTCATATAGTCCTCCATTGCGTTCACGCGTTTGGCATTGAACACCTTGTTGACCAGTGTGCGATAGGTTTTGTGGCGCGGCGGATCGGCCGTAATCATAGTATCCACCGGTTGCCAGGCCCTGGCATAGATCTCGGTCACTTCGGGTGCCGGCTCCGGACCCTTCAACAGGTGGTTGAAGTTGTTGGAGTAGGTTTCCGTGTCCTTCAGCAGTTGTTTGATATCCGCGTGACGGCTCACCATAAATATATTGGTGTCCGGCAGTTGATAAACCGGGGCTTGCTCCTGCAGAGCCTGGTAGAAGTCGTAGGGGCAGTTGAGTACTTCTTCATCGAAGAAGTTAAAATCGGCGGGGCACTTGCTCATTTACATTTACCTTTTTTTGGACGTTGCTGTTGTAGCAAAAGCGTTACTAAAGTTCGCCATTAATGTATTTGTCGAGAGTTTGGTGGAAGTGACGAATGCGCACCTCCTGGTAATTGGCCAGTACCAGTTCACGGGACTTCACGTTGTGCATGCCTTTCTGGATCTTCGGCATGTTGAACAGGTCCTGGTCAAAGATAGTACCAAGGCTCACGCCCAGCTCCGGCGCCTCGGAAAACAGCTCGTCTTCGCCAAGTCGGCGTACCGGTACGTCTTTGGGACGCTCTGCTCCGGTGGGCAGCTGCTTGATAACGATAATTTCCATCAGCGCAGTGGTGTGGTCATCCCCATTGGGCCGGAAGCGGTAAGTGATGTTGGGATGAAATCCTGCCCAGGGCGCGAAGTTTGGGAAGATAGAGTACAGGATCGAGTCCATCCGCTCCGAGTTGGTAGCAAAGCTTGCCAGCTCCCTATCGTGGTTTTCGCTGAACTCCTCGGAATTGAGTTTGCCGATATACTCCCTGGCACTCATGCCCTGCGGGACTTCCGCGTGGTTGGGGCGAGCCACCATGGCAGAAACACCTAGCATAGTGTCGACTACGTCCTGTTCGGAGATGTCTTTCAGGTGGAAGCTGGGAACGCCCAGAGCTGTGATGGTGCGGCTTATATGATCTCCCCACACGTCATACTGTGAGTCGGCATCCTCAGTGTAAGGCAGAATCTGAGGGTGAGTTGCCACCGCATGGTAGGACTCGATAAACGCTTCCCAGCCTACTTTCCAATTGCAGGGTATGACTTTTTCTACGTGCAACATCTTGTAGCCATTTTCCGGCTTCCAGCGCTCGAAGTGCTCTGGCAG
>CBDTVJ010000490.1:0-3513 GCA_965363655.1 uncultured Halieaceae bacterium
TGGATCAGGCTCAAAGAGGCAGGCAAGCGGGACAGACTGATTTCCTTTGGCAGCAGAAGTCGCAGCATAAACAACAGGTAACTGATGATACTGCGAGGCGCCAGGGCCAGCAGGGCAAGGCGTCCTTCGGTAAGTTCCAAATCATCGGAAAATACCCGGCTGACCAGGGAACTCTGGTTTTGGCCGACAGCTACCATACCTAAAGCCGCCAGGTCGATCTCCCTGTCCTTGGCTGTAACAATTTTATAGGCGCTCAGCTGCAGCTTACCCAGGCCACTCAAGGCACCAACGAGCAGGCTCCAGCGCGTCTGGGGTCGATTGATATCATTGGGTCGCAGGGACAATACCCGCCCGATCACTACCGAGGAGAATACCAGCTCGCCGTTGCAGGTCAGGGCGTCGGCAATAATCACGGGCGCGGCCAGGTAATGTCCAAATACGCCGGCCAGGGTTCCCTTTACCCCAAGCGCCGCCATGGCGTGACGCGCATCGGGATGGGGCAGCACTCCAACTTCCCACTCACGCTCCATACTCTGCTCGGCCAGGTCGCGAACCTGCTCATCGCCCAGGTAAAGCAACACCCGTGCATGTGCTGGCGGCGTCTCACGCTCTGCCCATGCTACAAAAGTGACGGTGGCGAGTTCGGACAGCTCAGCCATAAGCTCTGGTTCCAGCTTGCTGTCGTGTATCAGGTACAGGTCTGCAGGCTGGGGATTTTCCGTTTCAGCTTCAGCTTCAGCTTCAGCTTCAGCTTCAGATTCAGATTCAGATTCAAGCAATTGCGGGCTTCCTTCTACGATCCCAGTATCCACTGTAACCTGAGGCCCAACAAATCCAAAGTCGGGATTGTGTCACGCTCGCCAAGCCGACGCAGTAACTTGCGCCGCATGGTCCAGGCTTAACCGGCGTTAGCCACCGCCCCACCATCCAGCACGATGGTATGGCCGGTCAACCAGGCGGATGCCCGTGAACAGAGATAGATAGCCGTACCCGCAGCGTCCTGGGCATTGCCCAGCCGACCGCAGGGAAACGTTTTTCCCAACTCCTCCTCGTGTTCAAGCAAATGGGCGGTCATATTGCTGGGGAAGAAACCCGGAGCGATACCATTAACATTAATATGCTCAGGCGCCAGATCGGCGCCGAGATGCCTGGTCAGTTGGTGAACCGCCGCCTTGCTGGCCGAATAAGCATAGTTATTCATGTGGGGATGCGTAATACCGTTGATCGAACCTATATTGATCACCCGCGCGTGATCCGCCTCTGAGCCGGCGGCGCGCAACGCGGGAAGCAACTGCTGGGTCAGGAAAAACATGCTCTTGACATTGAGATCCATGGTTTTGTCCCAGCCACTTTCAGGAAACTCATCAATGTCCGCGCCCCAGGTGGCACCGGCATTATTGACCAGGATATGTACACTACTGTCGCGGGCTTTAACCGCGTCGGCAAAGGCGGTAACGCCCTCCACGGTCGAAAGATCTGACGCTATCGCGATGCACTCCCCCAGCCTGGATAATTCCTGCGCGGTCTCCTGCAGCTCCTTTTCCTTGCGCGCTGTAATATAGGTTTTTACGCCGTTCTCGACAAAGCCCCTGGCGATCATGGCGCCGATACCCCGGGAGCCACCGGTCACCACAGCCACTTTTCCACTGACGTCAAACAGGTTTTTCATTGTTGCTCAATCTCCTCGGGGTTTTTTATTTAGCTGGAATATTTTATGTATTCTGGCGCTGCCGGTACTCGGTAGGTGCGCAACCACACCAGGTCTTGAAGGCGTTGGAAAACGAGGCCTGGTCCGAGTAACCCAACAACAGGGCTATTTCTGTAATCGCCAGCCTGGGGTCGTCCAGGTAGCGCTGCGATTGCTGCTCCCGCACATCCTGCAGGATTTTCTTGAAACTTGAGTCCAGCGCGCCCAGGCGGCGCTGCAATGTGCGCCGGGATATTCCCATGTCCATCGCCAGGCTATCAATAGTGAGGGCGCCTCCCGGTAAGGCCCTGCGAATCGCCGCCCTGGTATCACGCAGAAACGGCTTCACACCATCGGGCTCTTCAAACACCGAACGGGGCCCCGCCCAGAAATCCCTACCCAACTCAAAATCCAGGTCTATCAACGGGTAGCGCAACACTTCCCGCGGAAAATACAGGCAACTCACTTCACAACCGAACTTGAGGTTGGCGCCAAACGCTCGCTTGAGGGCTCGCGTATCATCCGGGGCCGGGTAGGAAAACTCCGCACCCCGCACTGGCACGGGCAGCGTACAGATAGCATTGACGATCTCGGCGGAGGATTTCAACATTTCATCAATCATGGGGCGCCAGCGTCCCATTTGCTCATCCAACGGGTGCCACTCGAGACGGATATAGTCGCCCTCCGGACGAATCAGTACCCGCCCGGTGTCACCGCGCAAACGTATCGTGCTGGGTATGACATTGAAATATTCCTTCAGGTTGCGGCAGATGGTCGTCATATAGAGGTGCAGGTTCATGCCGGTGAAGTAAATGATATGCCCCACATACAAACCGAAGTCGGGATCACCGCTGCGCTCTATTGCCATGCGATACAAGTGCAGGTAGCGGGCCAGCGGCAAACGCTCGCCATGTGCGTGCAGCAGCTCCGGGTTTACGCCGGCATCCCGCAACAAGACCTCCCTATCGACGCCGAGCGCGGAGGCGGCCTGTACCACCGCCCTGGGGCAGGACACATACACGCTACCAACACTGGTCTCGGTCACTAACCGCTACCTGTCGCAGCCAGGGCTCGCAGCACCACGGCGCGGGTGTCCGCCGGATCAATCACCGCATCAATTTCCAGGAATGAAGCCGCTTCAGAAGCCTTACCCATTTCATAGGCACGCGCCACCAGCAGGTCAAACAGTTTTTCCCTTGCGACAGTATCCTTCTCTGCCTCCAGCTCTTTTTTGAAGCCCAGGCGGACGGCACCCTCAAGCCCCATCCCACCGAACTCGCCGGTGGGCCACGAGGCCGAGTAAACCGGGGCGACAAAACTGCCACCCGTCATGGCCATAGCGCCCAGCCCATAACCCTTGCGCAGGAATATCGCGACAATGGGAACCTGCATTTTCGCCCCCGCCAGGAACAGCGCTGACATGCGGCGCACCGCAGCTTGTGTTTCGCTGTCCGGCCCGACCATAAAACCGGGCGTATCTGTCAGGGACAGCACGGGCAAGCCAAAGGCATCACAAATTTGCAGGAAACGTGCCGCTTTTTCCGCAGCCTGTGCATCAACAGCCCCGCCCAGTTGCTGGCAGTCATTCGCAATCAGGGCCATGGGCTTGCCTTCCAGGCGAATAAAGCCGGTGATGATGCTGCGTCCATAGATTCGTTGTAATTCCAGAAACGAGCCCTGGTCCGCGATAGTTTCTATAACGCGGCGCACGGGATAGGCCCAGCGCCTATCCTCGGGTATAGCCTCTCGCAGCCCCTCCTGGGGCACTGTCTCCCAGCCCTGCACTTCACCCTGGAAATAAGAGAGCAACTGCTTGGCCAGGGCGG
>CBDTVJ010000491.1:0-3502 GCA_965363655.1 uncultured Halieaceae bacterium
ATTGGGGAACGCAGGGGCTTGATTAATAACTGATCGGCCTAAAAGTCGCCTTCTGGCGGTTTTTTTTCGTCTGAAGTTTAGCTCGACACACTCATCAGATGCTGTAGAGCAGATGGGGCCAGGCGGCGCAATCGGCCAGTTTGACCTGCCAGATAGCCCCTTTGTCGTTTCCGAGAGATTAGAGAAGGTGTAAGCGTGCTAGCCTGACCGCTAGATAGAAAAAGGAGACTATTTCCGGTCTGGGAAGAACAAAAATATGTATTCGTTACCTATTATATTGTCCGCTCTATTGTCAGCGTTTTTTCTGTCAGTGGTGACCATTAGAGTAGTCACACCCATCGCCGTGAAAGTAGGCCTGGTCGACAAGCCTGGCGGGCACAAACTCCATGAGGATCACGTTCCCCTGGTAGGCGGGATCGCTATCTACCTGAGTGTCTTTTGTGCCTGGCTGCTGATACCCATAACCGGACTGGGCACATTGAACTCCGTATTCGTGGCTGCCGGCGGCTTACTGTTTGTTACCGGTTTGATAGATGATCGAATCCAGCTGTCGGTAAAATTCAGGTTCGTCGCGCAGATCGTGGCAGCGCTGTTGCTGATTCACAGCAAGGTCAGCCTGCAGGACCTCGGTTATCTTTTCTCAAATGAACTCTTCGTCCTGGGTGTGTTTGCGCTGCCCATCACCCTTTTTGCGATTGTGGGCGCAATCAATTCCCTGAATATGCTTGACGGTGCCGATGGTTTGGCGGGGCTCGTTTCCCTGGTCAGTATAATAATGCTGGCCCTGGTAGCTTACCTTGCCGGCAGCGATCGCCAGTTCTTACTCTGCCTGTGCCTGGTGGGGTCAATAGGCGGTTTTCTTGCGTTCAATATGCGCTGGTTCGGTAGAGCAAAGGCGTCCATTTTTATGGGGGATGCGGGCAGTACCTTGCTAGGATTTCTGATTGCCTACCTGCTCATTTCCCTGTCGCAGGGCGAAGCGCGCGCGATGACTCCGGTTACGGCATTGTGGATATTTGCGGTTCCCCTGATGGATACCCTGGGTGTGGCGCTGCGACGTATTTGGATGAGAAAATCGCCTTTCAGCCCTGACCGCGGCCATATCCATCATTTGTTGCTGGATGCCGGGTTCCGGGTGCGTCATGCGGTATTGTTGGTCGCAGCACTTCAGTTCTTGTTGGGTTCAATAGGGGTAGCAGGTTCTTATCTGGGGTTTCCTGAGCTGTCGATGCTTCTTGCTTTTCTGTGTGTGTGCGGGGCGTATACTTTTAGCATTCTGCGCCCCTGGCGTATCGTTCCACGACTGCGGGCTATCCACCAAAAGGCGGGGCTGACGGTGCGGGGAGTGCGGCATGTATACATCGGGGGATTGAGTAGGGATAACGCCGTAGCTGAGGTTGAGGCTCTGCTTGGCGGCGATAGCCACACCTATACTTTCGAAATCTATCAGGCAAGGAGCCAGGGCAAGCAAGGCCGCGAGCTAAGCACTTATGCATTAGTCGACGCAGTAAAGGCCGATAGAGTGCAGGCTCTGGCATCACACCTGAAGCATGGCTTGGCCTCGCTTGAAATTCAGGAGCCGATTATAATTCGACAATATATCGTTCGTAATACTGATAATGACCGACGAGACCCTCAGAGTTGTCCAAAGGGAGCCATTCGAAATGAGCGGCGCTTTAACATTAGTCGGCTACTTTATTGCTCAGAGAAAATCGATAAACAAAAACAGGTCGACGCGTTTGAGAATGCTCCTGCAATGCCACGGTTTGAAGAGAGCGGTTAACTTCACCACAGCGAAGCTGCACGTGAGAGCTGGCGCCTACCTGGGCGCCGGCTTCTTAGCGGCCATTCCTGCCACGCACGCCGTCGAACCTGCTGAAATACAACTGGGCCATTTCCATATAACGCCGACAATTGAATCGAGACTGGGCTATATTGATAACTTGCTGCGCAACAGCGAGGAGGACAAGGGCAGCTGGGCAATGAGTACCTCACCCAGGGTGGAAGCAGCGTTATACAATGGCCCTCATACCTACACGCTGGCCTATAGCTTGGACGATTACCGCTTTTTCGATAGCAGTAAAGATGACTATACCGATCAACAAGTGAACCTGGATATACATCAGGAGTTCAATGCAAGAAACGCCCTTGACCTGTCGGGCGAATTTTTCACGGGCTCAGAGCGGCGGGGAACGGGCCTGTCAGAAGGCAATGTCGCCACCCTGATCGATAAGCCGGTGGATTATGATGAGACCAGCTATGGCGGTAATTACACCTATGGTAGTCAGTCATCCAGGGGGCGGCTGGAGTTTGGGGCCGAAGCCAGGAGCCTGGAATACCAAAACTTTCGCGACGTAACCCGCTATCGAGATCGCGACCAGGATGAGCTGCGCACGACCTTCTTCTGGAACATTGCTCCCAGGACCGATGCCCTGGCGGGAGTGGGTTATACTGATAACCATTACTCTACAGATAATCCCAATGACCCATTCGGCACCCTGGATAGCGAACAGTTTAGTTATTTCGTGGGCCTGACCTGGGAAGCAACCGGCAAGACCTCAGGCAGCGTCAGAGCGGGTATGTTTGATCGACAGTACGATTCTGACGCCCGCAGAAGCCAGGATGGCTTCCTGTGGGATGTAGATGTAACCTGGGTGCCCCGCAGCTATTCTCGTTTCAATTTCCGCACACGTCGCGACTTCAGGGAAACCAACCGCTTTGGTGATGCCATAGATTCGCGCACGTATGCGGTAACGTGGGACTACGATTGGAGCAGTCGCTCTCGCACCAGGTTGGAGGTAGAGCTGGTTAACGATGATTATGTAGATGCCAGGAACGAGGATGATGCGTACACAGTGGAGTTCGAGTACATCTATGCGTTCAGGCGCTGGCTGGATTTCGGCGCGGGATATCGCTACGAGAAGCGCGATTCAAACATCGATAGCCTTGAATATGAACTCAACGCCTACTATGTCGAGGCTACAATGAGCTTGTGAAGGTTGTTGCTGTGAAACAACTCCCAAAAACCACCAAAAGCTATAGATAGCACCTCCGTTCAATAACGCTTTCTCCCTACATTTTGCTATCATACATACCTGCGCAAACAGAGGTAATTCAAAGCCGTGCTAAGACTGCTCCTGGTATTATTTGCCCTCTGGGCCGGCACCGTGCACGCTCAGAATGAGGGGTATACGTTGAGCTCAGGTGACTCCATTCGAATTCATGTATACGGTGAGACAGATCTCAGCTTTGACGCAATCCTGGTGGGTGACAATGGCCGTATTACCTACCCTTTTTTGGGGGAACTCAAGGTTACCGGAAAAACTTCCAACCAGGTTGAGCAAATGATTCTCAGTGGCCTGAAACCAGATTACCTTGTAGACCCGCGAGTTGCAGTAAGCGTGGTGAAGTATCGTCCGTTTTTTCTGAACGGTGAGGTTAAAAGATCTGGCGGGGTAGCTTTCCAGCCCGGACTGACCCTGCGCAAGGCAATTGCTCTAGC
>CBDTVJ010000492.1:0-3484 GCA_965363655.1 uncultured Halieaceae bacterium
AGTTCACGGACAAAGGAAGGTGCGCGCGGAATTACGCAATTCGCGTGGGACAATGACGGAGGGTTTATCTATACGCTCCGTGGTGATCTATATCATCAAACGGCGGCGGGGATACTACGGAGACTGACCGAGACCGCGGCCGTGGAAACTCAACTATCGGTATCATCGGCAGGCCATCTGGCGTTTGTCCGCGATGGCGAACTTTGGATTGGGGAAATCGATGCGAGTGACCCGGCAGAGGCAGGCAAACGAGTTGTCAGTAGGGACTTCAAGCGTCAATACGTCGAGCATTATACTTGGTCTGCGGATGGTCAGCGTCTAGCTATCGTGCTCGCTGACGACAGCAGCGTTCCATATCGTGAATTTCCGTACTACGCAAACGGAGAGAACAGAGCGCTGGCTTTGACACGAGCGTTTCCCGGCGACCAGACGACGCGCCGACGAATCGGCATCGTCGAGATCGAGTCAGGGGAACTTCGCTGGCTCGAACACCCTGCAGAGCATCCTGTCTATACCGTGGCCTGGTCGTCAAGCGGCAAGTCGCTGATGGTCGATAGCAGCGATTTTTTCCTCGAGAACCGTTCAATCCGCACCTATGACACGGTGAGTGGCGCGGCGACGTTGTTCTACACCGAGAAAGAAAGCCGCCAAGTGAATCCTGCCTGGTCGGCCGCGTGGGCTCCGGATGATCGTGGCCTAATAATCTTGAGTGACCGGAACGGCTGGTATCACCTGTATCACAAACAAAGTCCGCGCGCTAAACCGCGTGGGTTAACCAGTGGGGAATGGGAGGTCGCCGGCTTTACAGTCGATGCGGCGAATCGGCGCGTCTATTTTCTCGCCAATCGCTCTCACGTGGGCGAACGGCAGCTGTATCGTGTTCCGCTTGCCGGCGGTGCGGTTGAACAGGTCGGTCGTTTATCCGGTACACATACAGCGGTTTTTTCGCCAGACTTCCAGCAGGCGGCAGACATCATCTCAAACGATACGTCGCCGCCGGATCTCTACCAGACGAGCCTTGCCGGGGAGGTTAGTGAGACTCGAATAACAAACTCGCCGCTTGTCGAATTTTCAAGTTATGCCTGGGCGGAGACGCGTTATCCGAAATTCGCGAGCCACGTTGATGGCAGTGAGTTGGTCGCGCGCGTGACCCTTCCACCGAATTTTGACGAGAATCGGCGCTACCCGATGATTGTGGGATCTGTCTATTCAGATTCAGTACGCCAGCAATGGGGCGGGCGCACCTCCCACCCGACGTGGGGACTCGATCAAATTTTGGCGAACCGCGGTTACATCGTTCTTAACGTGAATGTCGCCGGCAGTTGGGGGCAGGGGAAGGTCCATCGTCAAAGGCTGGTTAAAGGCCTGTACGGCAATATTGACATCGATGATCTTGAGAGTGGCGTACGCTACTTGGTGGCGGAAGGATACGCCGACCCGGAACGCGTTGGAATTTGGGGATCGAGTTACGGTGGCCTGATGACCTTGATGTCACTGTTTAAGAAGCCTGGCCTGTATGCGGCTGGCATTGCCGGAGCACCGGCATCGAATGTCTGGCACGCCTACCCCGGTCAGATGTGGACTCTCGGACGGACAGTACACGACAGCTTCGAGCGCTATGCGCGTCAAGCAGCACAGCAGCATACAAAGGGACTTGAGGACCCGTTGATGATAATTCATGGCAACGCCGACGTCGTCGTCCTTTACGGTGATTCGCTCGACCTCGCTAGCCGCCTGATTCGTGACGGCAAGAACTTTGAACTCGTGACGTTGCCGGGTGCCAGCCACGCTTGGGACCTGGACAATCTTTCGCAGACACGGTTTTCGTTTAACAAGATGCTGGACTTTTTCGACCGCCACTTAAAACGCGTCAGTCCGTAACGCACGCGAGTTCTCACCCTGCTCGATTTAGGAGCGGACGCAGAAGCATAGAGTTCTTAAGCGGCATCCCTTGGCCGGCAACGGGCCAGAACAAAAGGGGACAGACCCCAACAAAAGGGGACAGACCCCTAACGGGGTCTGTCCCCTACTTATTTCGCTAACTGTTATCACGCAAAGATGGGAGTCGAGTAAACGAGGTAGGCCAAGTAGCATGCAACGGCCAGCAACAGCACACCACCTTCTGCTTTATTGATCACACCTGTGCGGCGGCCCCATCCATATGCCATTACAACAAGCGCTCCGGTAAAGGCAAACATCACAGGCAGATCTCGGGTTACTAGTTCGGCATCCAACACAGCGGGCGCTATAAGGCCAGCGGTACCGACCACAGCTAAGGTATTAAACAAGTTTGAGCCGATCACATTACCCAGGGCCAGCTCGTGCTCCCCACGCTTGGCGGCTATAACAATCACAACCAGTTCGGGCAGGGAGGTTCCCAGCGCAAGTATAGTCACGCCCACGACCAGTTCACTCACCCCTAGATTGGTGACAATACCTCTCGCACTCCAAACCAGTGCGGCAGAACATAGTGTGATAACGGCCAGGCCAACAACCAGATAGTTAATGCTCTTGCCCAGGGGTATGGTGCGCTTCTCGAGTTTGTTCTGAAGGCTGGAGTCCTCTTGCTTGGGAGACTCGCGCATGGACGCCCGGATAAGATAAACCGCCAACACCACGAATAGAGCCAGCAGCGTCAATCCATCACCGCGCGACAGCTCAAAATCCATTACAAGAAAGGCTGTTATAGCCGTGGCCAAGATCAGTAACGGCAACTCCCGCCTTACCACATGATTCTGAACGATCACCGGACTCATGACAGCAGCCAAACCCAATACGACGCCAATATTAATTATGTTGGAGCCATAAGCATTACCCAGAGATAGTCCGGAGTTGCCCATAGCAGATGAAAACAGCGATACCAACAGTTCGGGTAATGAAGTTCCAAAACCCATCACCAAAACACCTACCAGCAGAGGCGACATGCCCAGGTTAAACGATAAAGCAGATGCTCCATCTACAAAGCGATTTGCACCCCAAGCCAGAAAAATAGGTGCGAGCAGCGCAGGTAATAGATATGCCTCAAAAGGAATGGCTTCCACTTAGCTCTCTCACTGTCGTCCGCAAACCGCGTGCAGCATTGACTGATATTTATTGTCCCTGCAGCAGGTCACTTTAAGGTAATAGGGCATATTACGCTCAGCAGAACAGTAGCACCAGATATGCCTGTCAATGAATATGAAGAGTCATCGAACGTGACTACAGAGGCGCAATTACCGCAGTAATGCCCTGCCCCAGTCCGACACACATCGTAGCAACGCCCAACGTACCTTCGTTGTTAGGACCATTTTGCCGGGAATTTGCCGGGATAATCGTCAATATTAGGTTTTCTGGGGTAGATGTTGCTGCGGTCGAGCTCGGTTGCGCTTAGTTTTGACTTCGGAATTGCCCTCCGAAAGCAGGGGTCACAGGTTCGAACCTTAGGTTCGATTATTCTCGCCGTCGGCGACCTCCTTCATTAACCAGTCGCGAAGTACAACGATGT
>CBDTVJ010000493.1:0-3469 GCA_965363655.1 uncultured Halieaceae bacterium
TCCTGTCCAGTTCTGCGGGAATGGCGAAGAGTAAGCGCATCGGCCTAAGGTGTCCCGGCGCTCTACGCAGCGACTATGCCTGGCTTACCGCTACAGTGCAGGTGCGCGATTCAAGTAGCCGCAGCAGGTATCCCAGAGTTTTTCGCGCCGCGCCGAATCTTCCAGTAACTTGTGCGCAGGTGCTTCCTTACAGCTGACAAAATACTTGCCCGTGGGCATCGCACCCGGGGTGAGCCCCGCCAGGTAGAGCGAGGTCTTTGCACCTTTTTCAGGGGAGATGAACATGCGTCGTAGAAAGAACTGGGCGAGTTTGGAGTAGCTATCCAGTATCCCCGTATTCACGGCTCCCGGATGCAAGGTATTCACCGCGATGTCCTTTCCTTGCAGGCGCTCTGCCAACTCCCTGGCCAGCAGCATCATCGCCAGCTTGGACTGGTTATAAGAGGCATTACCGCTGTACTTGTCCCAACCAGTGAAACTGTCGGCATTGAGTTTGCCAAACTTGTGCATCATAGAGGTAACAAAAATCACCTGTGAAGGCGCTGCCGCTTCCAGGGCCGGTAACAATTCCAGGGTCAGGTGAAACTGGGCCAGGGCGTTAACCGCGAATTGTAATTCATAGCCATCAGTGGTGATCACTTCTGTGGGACTGGTCAGGCCCGCATTGTTAAGCAGGATGTCCAGGCTGCCATACTGCGCCTTGAAGGCCGCGGCACATTCGCGCACCGAATCGAGTGAAGCCAGGTCCAGGTCCAGCAGGGCAATATTGTCATTACCAGACGCACTGACGATCTCAGCCCGCAGCGCCTCGGATTTTTCACGATTGCGGTTAGCCATCACAATGGTGTGGCCCGCCTTGGCCAGTTCCATGGAGGTGACCTTGCCAATCCCGCTGGTAGTTCCTGTTATTAGAATGGTCTTCATTACACGAGGGCTCCCTGATTGCTTAACTCAATACTCTAGCACAGGCGCTGACTTTCGCTGGAAGGAAAAACGCCGAGCGCGCACCTGGCTTGATAAACTTACTTCGAATCCCGCAGGCGCCCGCGGAATTTGCGCTTGGCCAGTTCCTGCATATCCTCAACCGTATCACTCTCATCCATGATTTCACGGCCCAGCAGGGTTTCCATGGCATCTTCCAGGGTCACTATGCCGGCTGTCTGGCCATATTCGTCTTCCACCAGGAACAGGTGCTCCCGGCGTTTGATAAACACGTCCAGTAGACGCAGCACGGGTAGTTCCTCTGAGACACGCAACAGCGGCGTCACATAATCTGCAAGTGGTTTATCACCTGCCCCTTCCCGATTAGCCTCATAGATACGACGCCGCAACACCACGCCGACGACCGTATCGAGATCTGCTTCATAGACGGGAAATCGCGTAAATGGCACATCTTTCAACTGTGCCAGCGCGTCACTGACTGTCAGCGACGCGTCCAGCGCAAACACTACAGTACGCGGCGTGAGAATCTGCTCGGTACGGGTTTTGCGCAGTTGCAGGATATTCTGCATCAGCAAACTCTCCTGCTGGCCGAGGGCGCCGTGCCGTTCGCCCAGCTTGGTCAGGGCCGCCAGCTCTTCACGACTGACTGCGCTGGTCTGGTCACCACTGGTAAACAGGCTGGTCAACCGTGCAGAGATCCATACCATAGGATAAAGCAGCTTCACCAGCGCCTTGATGACATAGGCCAGCCGCAACGCCAGCTGCTTCCAATAAGTGGCACCCAGGGTCTTGGGGATAATTTCAGAGAGATAGAGGATGGCCAGCGTCAGCAGGAACGCCACCAGGGTCTCCCAGCGCGGGCCAAATACCTTAACGGCCTGGGCTCCCACGCCGGCAGCACCCATGGTATGGGCAAAGGTATTGAGGATGAGGATACTGGAGATGGACTCGTCCATATCTTCCCTGACCTCACGCAGGGCCTGCGCCTGGCGCGGCTTTTCCTGCAACTGGCTTTCCACAAAAGCGGGGGTGACCGAAAGCAGCACCGCCTCAAGGATGGAACACAGGAAAGAAACACCGATCGCGATCAGCAGATAGGTGACTAGTAATAGCATAGGGCCGTGGGCTCCCGTGGATAACAGCAAGCATGATTATACGGGCCTAGCTGCGCCAATGGGTAGCCCGGATATACGGCGCTCAGAAACCTTGCAGCTCTTGCAGCAAAAGCTTGCGTATGATGCCCGTCCAGACCTGGTAACCCCTTGCACTCAAGTGCAGGCCATCCCCGTCGTAATTATCCTTGTCGGGCTGCCCATCGCTGCCTATCAGGCTGGCGGAGGTATCGATAAAATACAGGTTCGGGTCTGAATCCACCCAGGCACTGATGAGCCTGTTAGCCTCCTGTGCGATTGGCCATACCGACCAACGCGAGGGCGACGGGGTAATGCCTATGTAGAATACCGGCAGTTCGGTATTTTCCTGGCGTATGCTGGCAATAAAGTCCTGGTAGCTGGCCAGCAGCACCGCCGGTGGCTTGCTGGCAGCGGTGGTAATGTCGTTGGTCCCGGCAAACACCACGACTGCGCGCGGCTGGTAGGCAGTCACCAGACGATCGGCATAGTAAACAACATCGAATAGCTTGGCGCCTCCAAAACCATGCTGTAGCACCGGTATGGGCGCCATGTCCTGCGCCAGGGTGTCCCAAAAGCGGATGCTGGAACTGCCGATAAAGATCACCGGCTCTCCCGGCTGGTAAACGCCAGCGGTTTTGGCTTGCAGCGCAACAATCTCGGATTCCCACACCAGCGGGTCCTCACTGCGCGACTTGGCAATTCCCTGGTAGAGCTGATAGGTCGGCCAGCTGAGCGCCAGGATCACCAGCGCCAGCAGGATGGCGAGAATCTTGAGTGCTTTTTTCATTGTTAACCTGTACTTAACTGTCCAGTGCCATTATCACTCTGTGCCGAGCACAAAAAAAGTCCCGCGCGACTGTGCTTAGGCGCGTAATGCCCCGTATAATCCCCCGCATGCAAATCGATTTTAGCGAAAAAGTCTACCTGGTGACTGGCGGCGCCTCCGGAATTGGCGCAGCGGTCGTTCAATACCTGGCCCAACATGGCGGCAAGGCAATAATCGCGGATATCAATGACGAGGCCGGCGCAGCGCTGGCCGCCCAATACCCGGAGCAATTGCGCTACCTGCGCACTGACGTCACTGATTTTGCCAACCTGGCGGCCGCCTGCGAACTGGCAGAAGAAGCATTCGGTGGCCTTGACGGCGCGGTCAACAGCGCCGGTGTCGGCAGTCTGGGCAACACCGCGGACATGCCGCTGGAAGAGTGGCACCGGGTAATCGATATTGACCTGCACGGGGTGTTCTACGCCTGCCGTGCCGCTATCCCGCTGCTGCGCAAGCGCGGCGGTGGCAGCATCGTCAATATCGCCTCACTGAGCGGCGTGCGGGCAGACTACGGCTTTGCCGCCTACAATGCCGCCAAGGGGGCTGTGATCAACTTTACCCGCACCCT
>CBDTVJ010000494.1:0-3450 GCA_965363655.1 uncultured Halieaceae bacterium
CGATGGCCCATAACCGCTGGTTGGCCGAGTGGTGTGCCAATGACCCGGCGCGCCACATTGGTGTGGCGTCGATCCCCCTGCTGTGGGATGTGCAGCAGGCAGTCGAAGCCGTGCGTTGGTGCGTGGACAATGGTCTCACCTCGGTCATGATCCCTACCCTGTGGGGCACACACGACGCCTACCACCACATCAAGTACGATCCTTTCTGGGCGATTTGTGAAGACCTGGGCGTGATCGTGCACTTTCACTCCGGTCCCGCTCCCCACCCCGAATATTTCGGGGCTGGATTCCCCGTGGAAGACAAGCGCGATGAGATGCCCGGTGGGATGGGCATCTATGTCTCCGAGGTTATGTGGTGGTTGTACCGCCCACTGACCTTCATGATCTGGGGTGGGGTTTTCGAGCGCTTTCCCAGGCTGAAGACCATGATTGTAGAAGGCGGTACCATGTTCATGTTGCCATCGTGGTTGCGCCTGATGGACTTTCACTACACGGAAGGGCAAATTTCCGCCAAGCTCGGCAATTTCCGCGAGCACCTGTCTTTAACACCCAGCCAGTACTTCCAGCGCAATATTGGTATTGGCGCATCCTGTGTTTTGCGTCCCGACCTGGATATGCGTGATGACATCGGCCTGGAGAAAATCATGTGGGGCAGTGACTTCCCTCATCCGGAAGGCAGCTGGCCCAATACGGCGCAGTATTTGACGGATACCTTCGGCAACTTTCCCGAAGACGATGGTCGCAAGATCCTCGGGGAAAACGCCGTGGAGTTTTACGGTCTCGATCGGCAGCGGCTGCAGGCTATTGCCGATGACATTGGCCCGACCACAGCAATATTCAATTGAGTTAACAACATTCAGGGAAAACTACCCGGAGAGGGATTATGACTATCGTAGAAGCATGTGAATCCAAGACCAACACCACCCCGGATTTCCCCATGGGTTGGTTTTCTGTTGAGCGCTCGCACGAGCTGGCCGTTGGTGAAGTGAAGCCGGTAAAGGCCTTCGACCGCGAACTGGTGCTGTACCGCACTCGCTCCGGCAAGCCTGTGCTGCAGGACGCCTACTGTCCTCACCTGGGTGCGAACCTGGGGCATGAGGGTCGGGTGATTGGCGAGAGCATCCGCTGTCCTTTCCACGGCTGGCAGTTTAGCGCGAATGACGGTATGTGCGAGCACATACCCTACTGCGATGAAATTCCTCCCCGTGCCCAGGTTCGCACCTGGCACACTGAGGAAAAAAATGGCGAGGTCTATGTGTGGTTCCACCCGGAAAACTCGCCGCCCCAGTGGGGGCTGCCGGATTTACCGGAGCTTGGCGATCCAGCCTGGACTGAGCCGCGCTACACCGAGCACCTGGTACCCGCTCATGTGCAGGATATCTGTGAAAACTCCTGCGATCCGGTGCATTTCCAATTCGTGCACAGGAGCCAGTCCATCCCGGATTCAACTATTACCATTGATGATGACGGCCGCACCATGCACCTGAATGCTGATATGAAGGATGCGGATTTCCCCAGCCATCTGCATGCCATTACCTACAGCCCCGGCTTTGCCATGGTGCGCAACAGCTATGGCGAAGGCGCAGAGATGATCATGTATAACAGCCCGCAGGCGATCGATGGCCATAGCACTTTTATGCGCTGGACCCTGATCGTGCGTCGCGAGATCGAGGATGTGGCCGGTGATGATGTGATGAAAGGCATTATTGACGGCCTGTCGGATGATTATCCCATCTGGGCCAACAAGGTCCACAAGCGCCGCCCGGTATTCTGTAAAGGAGACCAGCCACTGGTGACGTTTCGCAAGTGGGTCAGGCAGTTTTACCTGACGTCCGAAGATAAAAGGGAGACAGCGTAGGTGCAGGATTTTAAAGGCAAGGTCGCCGTTATAACCGGTGGTGCCAGTGGTGTGGGGCGTTCCCTCGCGTTTGCCCTGGGGCGGCTGGGTGCCAGGATAGCGGTGGGTGACGTGGATAAGGCTGCTATGGAACAGGTGCAATCCGACCTCTCTGCAGAGGGTATCGAGTCTATCGTTGAATTCTGTGATGTTACTTCCGTCGATAGCCTGACCGCACTTGCCGATGCGGCGGAGCAGGCCTTTGGTACGATGGACCTGGTCTTTGCCAATGCCGGCATCGGCGCGGGTGAATCGGGCGCCATGTGGGATTACTCCGAAAAGGATTGGCAGTGGTGTCTCAACGTCAACATGTGGGGGGTGATCAATTCCATTCGCGCCTTCATGCCCAGGCTGGTAGCACGCAATGAGGAGGCGCACTTTGTGGTGACCGGCTCAGGCAACGGTGCATTTCTGGTGTATCCGGACCAGCCTATCTACACCGCCAGCAAGGCGGCTGTGCACGCCATCACTGAAAACCTGCATTACCAGGTACAGGCAGCCCAGAGCCCGGTCAAGGTGAGTGCTTTGTTCCCTGGTCCGCACGTAGTGGATACCGGTTTGTTTAATTCCGGCCGGGTACGACCTGAAGAACTTAAAAAAGACGTTGAAGGTAATGAGTCCGGCATCAGCTCAGTCGATGACATGATAAAAATGTGTGCTGAATTCGGTATCGATTTGCAGACCACTCATCCTGATGAGGTGGCGGCAATGGCGGTAGAGGGCCTGCAAAAGGATGCCTTCTGGCTGCTGGCTACTACCGAAGAAACCGACGCCAAAATTCGTGCGCGCGCGGACATGATTCTCAATCGCGATACCCCTGTGCCCGCTATGGTGGGCGCTTAATCCATTCAACAATTCATAAGGGAAAGAATATGACCAATGAATCAGGTCCACCCCAGGGAAACCCTGGCGATATCATCAACTGGCCTATGCTGAAGATCGTGTACCGGACTGACCCGGACAAGATCGCAGCATTGCTGCCGCCGGGAATCGAGCCTGGCGCCAACCCTAACGTCAACCTCACCATTTACAACTTTCCGGTGCCCGACGAACCCGAGTACGGCATCGTTACCAGCGTAGATGCTGATTACAATGGTGTAGCGGGTGAGTTTACTCTTGGCTACGGTATCGACCAGGAGTCGGCTATCTTCGTCAGCCAGGAAACCAATGGCCAGCCCAAGTACCCCTGTGCCACGGAATTCTATCGTCTTGGTCCCCAGGTTACGGCTCGTTGCACTCACCAGGGATACACCTTTGTTGAGTTCAAGGGCGTGTCCAGTGGTCCATCAGAGGCAGGCGCTGAATTCGAGCAGAACGAGTGGTGGTTGAAGTACTCGCGCGCCGTTAGCGTGGGCGGCCCCGCTACTGGTTTCGATTTCCCCCCGCATGTAGTGCGGGTGCGCAGCAAGTACGGCACTGCCTGGCGTGAAGATGTGCAGGGTGAACTGGTACTGCGCGATAGCCCCTGGGACCCGCTGGCGAGCCTGTTGCCTATGCATGAGCAACTTGCCTCCTACCTGTGGTGGCCAATCTTCCTCGACCGGGAGATGACG
>CBDTVJ010000495.1:0-3449 GCA_965363655.1 uncultured Halieaceae bacterium
GGGCGATGGATGAATAGGCCAGCATGCGTTTGATATTGGTCTGCAACAGGGCCAGTAGGTTGCCCGCCAGCATACTGAAAATCGCCATTAACCCAATGACTTCAACCAGCCTGCGGTAGCGGAACAGATCGGCCTCCAGGAACAGGCGTAGCAGCACTACGAACACTGCCGCTTTGGCCACGGTGGCCAGGAAGCCTGCGACGGGTGCCGGGGCACCATCATAAACATCCGGTGTCCACAGGTGAAAGGGCACTACCGACAGTTTGAAGGCAAGCCCCGCGAACACCATGGCGGCGCCAACCATCAATACCGATGGCCCCATTTCTGTCTCGCCAAGTTGTGCACCCAGCGCAGTGAACTCCAGTGTACCTGTCGCGGCATACAACAGTGCGAAGCCGAACAGTATCGTCGCCGAGGCAGCGCCAGACAGCACCAGGTATTTGACGGCCGCCTCCAGCGGCAGGATGGATTTATTGGGGTAGGCAATCAGCGCGTAGAGCGACACCGAGAGCAATTCCAGACCCAGCAGCAGTGACGCGACATGTGTGGCGTAGGCGAGCACACAGGCGCCGATGGTACTCAACACCAGCAGCAGGAAATATTCTTCGGGTTCATCACCGTGGTGCTGGATATACTCCTGGGACAGCATGGCGGTAACCGCAGCTGCCAGGCAAAACAGCACACAGAATAGCAAGGCGAAGCGGTCGGCCATGAGTAGGGGCGTTATCGACTCGGGTGTGACCTGGACGGCGTACTTGCAGGACAGTGCCGCCAGTACCAGCGTGGCCGTGGTGAGTGTCCCGGTGAGGCGAATGCTGCGCAGGAACGACAGTTGCAGCATTAACACGGTAGCTCCGCCAGACAGTACCAGTAGCGGCAGCAGGGCCTGGAAATCAACGGCATTCATCAGCGGTATCCCCCACTTACAACCGTCCGGGCGTATTCACCTTGACCCGATATTCCCTGCAGGCTCTCTATTACGGGTAGTGCCAGGTCGAGAACAGGTTGTGGATACAGTCCCAGCCAGATCAGGGCAATTATCATAGCGCTCATAGCCAGCATCTCGCGCCCGCCAAAGTCATCCATCTGCAGGCCTGCACGGGGTGGCCCCTGAAATGCCTGCTGTATTAGCCATAAGGCGTATACCGCTGCTGTCACCAGCCCCAGGGCTGCCAGTGCGCAGATCCAGGGGTTTACTGAGAACAGGCCTACCAGCACCAGGAATTCGGCGACAAAATTGCCCAGGCCAGGTAGCCCCAGTGACGCCAGGGCAAAGAACATAGCGCAGGCGCCCATGCGCGGTGCCTGGTGCCACAGCCCACCCATGCGGCGCATATCGCGAGTGTGCAGCCGCTGCTGCAGCGCTCCGGCCATCATGAACAGGGCGGCGGTGCTGACGCCGTGGGCCACCATCTGCATGACCGCACCCTGCAGTGCGAGCGTGTTCCAGGCGTAGAGACCCAGTAACACAAAGCCCATATGGCTGACGCTACTGTAAGCCACGAGGCGTTTAAAATCGGTCTGTCCAAAGGCCAGCACAGCGCCGTAGATGACACCCACCACGCCCAGGCCCATGGCAACCGGGGCAAACTGCATTGACAGTTCAGGGAACAGGGGAATACAAAATCGCAGTAGTCCGTAGGCCCCGGTTTTCAGCAGTATGCCCGCCAGTAGCACGCTGCCTGCGGTCGGGGCTTGAGTGTGGGCGTCAGGTAGCCAGGTGTGGAACGGAAACCCGGGCAGCTTGACGGTGAATGCGAGGAAGAAGCCGAGCATGGTTACCCAGGCCAGGCGCCCTTCCAGCTGCAGGCCGAGCAGGTCGAAATAGCTGAAACTGAGCTGCTGACCTGCCGCAACGCCCTGCCAGGCGAGAATGACAATAGCCAGCAACATCAGTAGCCCGGAGACCTGGGTGAAGATAAAGAACTTCATCGCGGCCACACTCCTGTTTTCATGGCCCCAGATAGCGATCAATAGATACATCGGTATCAGCATGACTTCCCAGAACAGGAAGAACAGGAACAGGTCCAGCGCCAGAAAGACACCGCAGACACCCGCCAGGGTCCATAACAGGTTGGCCTGGAACAGGCCCGGTTTGAAGTCGATCTCGGACCAGGAAGCTGCCACTGCGATCAAGCCCAGCAGCAGGGTCAGTGCCAGTAGTAACAGGCTGAGCCCATCCATGGCCATTTCAAAACTGATGCCAAAGCGTGGAATCCATGACAGTTTCAGATGTAATAGCCAGCTGCTGCCATCGCGGGGGTCTGGAACCAGCTCGAAACTTTCCGCGGAGAGGCCGGAGACTATTTGCAGTAGGTAAAGCAGTGCGACCATTACGGTAGCCAGAGATACCCAACGCGGTAAATCGGTGTTGATGCGCTCCGCCAGCCAGGCGGCCACGCCACCCGCAAGGAGCAGCAGAATGAGCAGCGCCATACTCATGCCGCATTCCTCAGCATGATGGCCAGCAACAGCAATAGCCCGAACACCATACTGGTCGCATACCAGCGCAGTTCGCCGGTCTGCAGGGCGAGAAGCCTGCTGTGGCCCCAACGGGTGACGGTGACCAGGCCGTTGTACACCAGGTCGACCGGTTCATTGCGCCACCAATGGGCCAGCGCGCTAAAGGGGCGCACCAAAACATTGTCGTAAAGCGTGTCGATACCGGCACCGCTGAAGCAGAAATCCCGTATTCTTTTGCCGGCGGTGGTGTTGAAGAACGTGTCGAAGGATATCTGTTTACCCAGGAATAGGAGGTAGGCAATTAACAGGCCAAGCAGCGGTGTCCCTATGCTGATGTATTCGACCGCGTGGCTGACAGCGGGGTGGCCCGCTGCGGGCAGGACGCCGGACAGAGGCAGGGCGAACCAACCGCCAATGAGCGACAGCAGGCAAAGTAGCATCAGGGGAGCGGCCATCCGCCAACCAGGTTGCCGGTCTGGCTCTGTCTTTGCCTCGCCAAAGAAGACAATGAAGACGAGGCGGAAGCTATAGATGCTGGTTAACAGCGCCCCGAGTAGTCCCCCGGCCCACAGCCAGGGTCCGATGTCGGGTAACGCCCAGGCAGACAGCAGGATGGCGTCCTTGCTGTAAAACCCGGAGGTGAAGGGCAGGGCAGCCAGGGCTGCGGAACCGATCAGGAAGCTCCAGAATACTACCGGCAGACGAGACCTGAGCCCGCCCATGCGGAAAATATCGTGTTCGTGGTGCAGGCAGTGAATGATTGCCCCTGCCGCCAGGAACAGCAGGGCCTTGAAGAAGGCGTGTGTCATCAGGTGGAAAATGCCGGAGGCGAAGGCGCCGACGCCCAGGGCCAAAAACATATAGCCGATCTGGCTGATGGTGGAATAAGCCAGGATGCGTTTTATGTCGTGCTGGGCCAGGGCGGTGAAGCCCGCGAGTAGCAAGGTGGCAAGGCCGATCCAGGCCACCGCCTGCAGTGTCGGCGG
>CBDTVJ010000496.1:0-3409 GCA_965363655.1 uncultured Halieaceae bacterium
ATGCCTCTCTCGACTACCAACAGTTTATCGGCCGCTTTGAGTATCGCTGGTACGATGGCTATAACTTCCTGCACACAGGCTGGCTGGGTTACGCCTTCGAAGACGGCGCGCAGTTGGAGGTGGGGGTGACCCGCGTGCCCTTCGGTCCTGGTCCTTACGGTGTATCCCAGAGTTGGTTCTTCGGCCAGCATTATTATGTCGGCCTGGCCGACGATATGGATCTGGGGATCAAATATCTCACGGAAACTGGCCCCTGGGAGCTGGCGTTCGCGTATTTTTACAGCAGTGAAGGCAACTGGAATGGCGCCAGTAATGACAGCGCCCGTTATAGCTACGATGCTGTGAAATGGCGCTCTGGAATAGAAACCGACGGCGATATCGTAGAGACCGCAGTAAATGGCTACGAGGAACGCAACCAGTTCAATTTCCGGGCGATATACCAGTTCGGCAGCGGTGCCAAAACTACCGATTTAGGCGCCTCATTCGAATGGGGCGAACTCGACGGCCAGCGCGTCGATGACGGCGAACACTGGGCCGTTTCCGGCCACATGATCAGCAACCTGGGCAATTTCACCCTCGCCTCACAGCTGACGCGCTACGAAATGGACATCGATGACAATGCACTGGCTGTCGATAACCTGATACCGCTGGGCGCCTACGACTTCGCCTGGCCTACAGCCACCAAGGCCTGGCTACCCGCGCTTTCCTTGAGCTACCAGTACGATACACCGCAGCTCAACTGGCTGGATTTCGTCAAGCCCTATCTCGAATACAGCAATATTATCAAGGACGACAATAAACAGAGCGACAGTGCCCTTGCCATTCTCGGAGCGGCCTGGGCTAGCGGCGGGTGGTATACCTATAGTGACCTCGCCTATTCCAACGGCAACCTGTTTATCGGCAACGAGGGTGACGACTACTCGAACATCTACGACGGCGTGGGCGACTTCGGCGCCAACGGCAACAACAGGTGGCATTACCGTTTCAATATCAATTTTGGCTACTACTACTGACAGGGATTTGACATGACTCACCTCAACGATGAGCTAACGGCGCGCGAGCACCTGGCGTTGGCAAAGAAACTCAAGCAGGTGGAGAAGGAGGCTCGAAAAGAAGCTATACACAATCGCGACCAGATAGCAGGCCTGCAGGTCGAGCCAACAGCCTCAGTGGAGGATGACGCAGACAGTCGTGAACCGGGCGACACCAACTGGACGGGTTACGGCTTTGATGTCCACCCCCATGTCACCCTGAGTTCTGTCGCCATTCTGACAGTGTTCATCCTGCTGACGCTAATGTTTAAGGACGATGCCAGCGAACTGTTCAAGGCCGCGCTGGCCGAGATTACCGGCAAGGCTGGCTGGTTCCTGATTCTTGTCAGCAACATTTTTATCATCGCTGCGCTGTACTTCGCACTGGGTAAGTTCGGGCAGATCCGCATAGGTGGCAAAGATGCCATGCCCGAATTCAGCACACTGGCCTGGTACGCCATGCTCCTGAGCGCAGGCATGGGTATTGGCCTGATGTTCTGGAGTGTCGGAGAACCGATGTTCCACTACAGTGCGCCTTCTCCCATGTTCGGGGATATCGCTGCTCTGAGCCCCGAGGCGGCGCAGGCGGCCATGGGGGTTACCTATTTCCACTGGGGCCTGCACCCCTGGTCTATCTACGCCATTGTCGGGCTCGGTCTCGCTTTCTTTGCCTACAACCGCGGCCTGCCATTGACTATACGCTCAATTTTTTACCCGCTGTTGGGTGACAAAATATACGGCTTCTGGGGCAACCTGATTGACGTGCTGTCGGTGCTTGCAACTCTTGTTGGCTTGGCAACATCCCTGGGGCTTGGCGTCCAGCAAATAAACGCGGGCCTGTTCCACCTCTTTGGCATGGAAATCAGCACTACTAGCCAGGTGATCCTGATCGCCATTATTACTGGTATCGCCACACTCTCTGTCATGGCCGGACTGGACAGCGGCGTCAAGCTTCTCAGCCAGCTAAATATGACCCTGGCGGCGCTGTTCATGTTTTTCCTACTACTCGTCGGGCCAACCATCTATATCCTGGGCGGGTTTACCCAGAATCTGGGCTATTACATCACCATCCTGCCGGAGCTCTCCCTGTGGACCGAAACGTTCCGCGACACCAACTGGCAGTCGGCCTGGACCGTATTCTACTGGGCATGGTGGATATCCTGGTCCCCGTTTGTGGGCATGTTCATAGCCCGCATCTCCAAGGGACGTACGGTGAGGGAGTTCCTGTTTGGAGTCATCCTCATACCCACCTTGCTCTCCTTCGTGTGGATGTCAGTATTTGGCTCGACGGCGCTGTACCTACAGTCTACCGGGAGTGTCGACCTGGTGACCGCCGTGAACGAAGATGTTGCGACCGCCATGTTCGTGATGCTGGAAGGCCTGCCTATTTCCGGGATTCTCTCTTTTGTCGCTGTCATACTGGTGACGGTTTTTTTCGTGACGTCTTCGGACTCGGGTTCCCTGGTGGTGGACCACCTGACATCTGGCGGCAAACTGCACTCCCCTACCCAGCAGCGTGTATTCTGGGCATTGATGGAAGGGGCAATCGCGGCGGTACTGCTGGTGGGCGGTGGCCTTGCCACTCTGCAGGCGGCATCGGTCAGCACTGGCCTGCTGTTTGCGTGTGTCATCCTGGTTGGCGTTTACTCCCTATACGTGGGCTTTTCCCAGGAGATATACGTTGAGACCACTGTACAAAATGCGGTAAAAGCCGCGCGCGATGATCACCACCTGCAGCGGGCAGTATCAGTGGCGGTGGAAGACAGCAGCTGAGGGCTAACCAGGTTTTTGACAAAGAGGGGAAGCGAGGCGCAGGAAAGAGCTCGTCCTCGGTTGGACTATCACCCTGCCTGCGGGTGCCAAGTTAGTAATTCAGCAATCGAAGCAGAGGGCAGCAGAGCGTCACGTTCGTCGGGTGTAATCTGGATTTCTTTCCTACCCCCCTGCTCCCCCTTTGGCAGACAATCCTGCAAATAGTCTGCCCGTGGAATTTTTGTGGAGTGCCATAAAGGCCAGACCAGCGAAAAATATCCCTGCGGAAATTTAGACGCTTATACCCGGCACGCTCGTCGCACCAGACGCCACCCATAGCCCCAAAAAAGACTCAGCTCGGAAGCGGTTCGAAGTTCGGTTCTGGAAACCTGTTACGATTCTTCAACTTACCGCCAGCTTGCTCGGTATTGGCAACAACCACTCTCGGCATATGTTCAGTCTCAACTACCCTGCCCTTCCCCATCAGGAAATCCTGCTAGCTTTCTTCAACTTACTGCGCACGCGAACCACACACCCACCGACTCATAATCGGGCGCTCTGGAGGGAAAGCCCTACTGTGCCGCCTATTTTCCAAAAGAATCATAGAGTTACAAATTTCAGAGCAT
>CBDTVJ010000497.1:0-3406 GCA_965363655.1 uncultured Halieaceae bacterium
AACACCATATCAACACCCTGGCCACCCGTCTCACGCAGCACGCTTGCGACAAAATCCTCGTTGCGGTAGTCGATCGGGATACCACCGAAACTGCGTACCAGCTCGTGCTTGGGCTGTGATGCAGTGCCATACATTTTCAGCCCCATGAGTTGGCCAAGCTCCAGCAGGGCGGTGCCTACCGCACCCCCCGCCGCATGCACCAGGCAAGTGGCGCCCGGCTGCAGTGTCCTGATCCGCGTCAGCATCTGGTAGGCGGTGGTGTAGGACAGGATCATAGCCACAGCCTCGGCCGGGTCCAGCCCATCCGGCGCGGGCACCACATCGTCGGCCTTTACACAGAGGTACTGGGTATAGCCGCCAATCACCGGCATATCCGCCACGTGCTGCCCGATCTGCAGGCCGGTTACACCCTCGCCCAGTTTATCCACCACGCCAAACCAGTCATAGCCCGGAACGAAGGGCGGCTTCTCCTTGACGTCCTGGTACTGGCCCTCGCGAATGATGGTGTCGGTGAAACCGGTGCCGGCCGTCAGGACCTTCACCCGGATTTCTCCTGCGGCGGGCTCAGGCAGCGCCTCTACTGTCTCGACCCGCAACTGCTCGGGGCCACCAAAGCTGGATAACATGACACGCTTGTAGGACATACTCAGTTCCCGTTTCAAAAGTCAGTAGAGAATACGCGCCAAGGCCTATTCCAGGCGGCCTATTCCAGATGGCGAATTCTAGCAGCTATTCGATGTACCCAGGCTCGCAACCGCTTCCGCCGCTGTGGTGGTGGCCTTGACGATCAACCCCAGACCTGTGGCATCACCGATCGCCTGGACATTGATCCCTGCAGACTCCAGCTCGTCAGCCAGGCGCGTATCGCCAACGGCCGCCCCGGCGACAATCACGCTGTCAAACTGTATGGAACGCTCCTGCCCTTTTACATTGATGATCACCGCATTGCGCTCAATACGCGCAATGGTGACCGCAGTATTTAACGTGATACGCAAATGGTCCAACCTGTCCATGTGCTCGTGCCGGCGTTTCTTACCCACTTCAGGGGTGATCTTCCTGGCCTCGTCCAGCACGCATACCTTGCGCCCGCGCTCCGCCAGGAACTCTGCCAACTCAATGGCGACCAGGTCACTGCCAATAATGACAATGTTGTGGCCGAGCGGCATCCACCAACGGCTCGCCCGGCGCAACAGGCCGGGCGTCATCCAGCGCTGCACCAGCGGCATAAGCCACTTTAACGCTGTTTGTTGCCATCCGGGCAGGCGCCAGGACTCACCCTGTTCCAATTGCCCCGACATGATCTGCCGCAGCAGGGCCCCGGTGATAACACTGGCCTGTTCGATACCAGGAATATCAGGCGTTTCAACCACCGCACCTGTGGCCACAATGACAGCATCGGGGTTCTCATTACTGATGGCAGCGACGCTAGCGTCTGTGCCGGTGCGAACATCGATATCCAGGCGCCGCACTTCACGCAGCAGCCAGTCCAGGAAGCGCTCATTATCCGCGTGCACCGTCGAGGCCAGCACTAGTGATCCGCCGAGTTGTTGCTGACGCTCGAACAGCACCACCGAGTGCCCTGCTTCTGCTGCAATGCGCGCGGCCTCAAGACCGGCGGCACCGCCCCCGACAATCACCACCCTGCTGTCGCCGGCCGGAATATTCAATTCCGACTCCCTGCCCGAAAACGGGTTGACGGCACAGCCCAGGTTATCGTGCATCTGCATGGAATCTATGCAGTTCTCGCAGGAAATACAGCGGCGAATTCGCTCCGGCCTGCCAGCCAGTACTTTCTGTGGCAGGTAGGGATCAGCCAGCAGCGGCCGGGCCATGGCGATCAGGTCCGCCTGGCCCCTGGCCAGTATCTGCTCCGCCAGCTCCGGGTCATGGATACGACCCACCAGCATCACGGGCACATCAACCACATGCTTCAGCGCTTCGGCCTGGGCGATATTGTGTGCCGGCCCGTATTCAGAGCGCCCTACCATCATGGTCACCAACGCATCAGATATGCCACCACTGACCCGAAAACAATCCACCCCGGCCGCCACCAGTTCAGGGGCGAGGCGCTGGGTGTCATCCAGTGCGCGCCCGCCCGGCATTCGTTCATAGCCCGAGATACTCAAGGTAACGGGGAAATCCGCACCCGCGCGGGATTTGATTTCCCCCAGCACTTCATTGATCAGGCGCGTACGTGTTTCCGCCTTGAATGCCGAGTACTCGTCGGTGCGCTTGTTACGCAGTGGCGAGAGAAAAGACCCGAGCAGGTTGTAGCAGTGGGCGGCGTGCAATTCGATGCCGTCATAGCCCGCCTCCCGCGCCCGCCGCGCACTTTCCCCATACTGCCGGGCGATTGCCGGCAGCTCGCTGATATCCAGCTCCCGGCTGGCCCAGCCCCATACCGGGGCAACACTGACAGAGGGACCCGCTGGCTGGGGGCCGCCGAACATGGGCGCCACACTTTCCGGGCCGGTGTGACTCAACTGTGGCTGCACCTTGGCGCCGTGTTGATGTATGCGGTCGGTGATGCGCCGGTGAGAATCAATATACTTATCGTCCGCCAGTGTCATGGAACGGTGCAGATAGCGGTGTATTTCGTCGACGGTAATCAACTCCATGGTGATCAGGCCCACACCCCCTTTCGCCCGCTCCTCAAAATAGCGGATCAATCGCTCGCTGGGCGTCTGGTCATCGTTGCAGTAGGCGGTGGTCATGGGAGACATAACCATGCGGTTTTTCAACTGCATGTTGCCGATATTGCAGGGTGAACCCAGCAGCGGGAAACTGCTCGCAGATAAAACTGAATTGCGGGTATCACTCATGGTCATGTCCCAAACAATCGAAGCAAGGGCCTCTACCTCAGCCCGGGTGACATTATAACTTGTCCGGATCTCTCGCCATCATACTGGACGCCTTGATACTGAACACCAGCTCGCCATGCTGGTTGAGGAGTTTTGTATTGTAGGTCACGATGCCACAGTCGGGCCTGCTGTTGGATGCCCTCGCCGCATCCACCACCGAAACACAATACAGTGTATCTCTTGCGTAAACCGGCTGGTGCATACGCATTTCATCGAAACCCAGGCCGGCGACCGCCTGTTGCACCACTCCGTTCTGCCAGCGTTGGCTGGTAATGCAGAAGATGGAAAAGATATGGGCGGAGCAGGCCGTCAGACCGCCAAAAATGGATGCCTGGGCCACCGCTTCATCCACATGCCAGGCCTGTGGATCCCAGCTGCTGGCAAAATCAATGATTTCCCGGGCAGTGAGCGTATGTGACGCCGCCGGGTGCTCGGCACCCACCACGCAATCATCAAAATAAAAAGGCTTGCCCTCTACATCCTGTGACATGGCTTACCTTTTACGATTCGCTGAGTGTGATCTTCGGGCAGAGTGAGGCGTCCAG
>CBDTVJ010000498.1:0-3398 GCA_965363655.1 uncultured Halieaceae bacterium
GACAATCGTTTTCATAATAATACCTTTTCCGACCTCCGCTTTGCCGTTCACTACATGTATACCAACCAAAGCAGCGTGACTGATAACATCTCTACCGGCAATACTGTTGGCTACGCCCTGATGTACTCAAAGGAACTGGTGGTCACGGGGAATCAATCCCTGGGCGATTCCCAGCGCGGTATATTTTTTAACTTCACTAACGACTCCAATATCAGCGGCAATATGGTTGCTCCCAGCGAGCAACACGGCAGCCCGGAAAAGTGTGTCTTTATCTACAACTCCAATTTCAACATTATCAACCGCAACCATTTCGAAGCCTGCCTGATCGGCATCCACTTCACCGCTGGCTCCGAACAGAACACTCTTTGGGAGAACAACTTCATCGCCAACAGGAACCAGGTAAAATATGTGGGCACCCGCTACCTGGAATGGTCATCGGAGCAGCGCGGCAACTATTGGAGCGACCATGTTGCCTTCGACCTGGACGGTGACGGTACGGCGAATCAGCCCTACAGGCCCAACTCAATTTCCGACCAAATTCTATGGCGATATCCCATGGCGAAACTGTTGATGAATAGCCCCATACTGAAAATTCTGCAGTGGGCACAGTCTGAATTTCCCGCCTTACATCCTGGCGGTGTGACCGACAGCCACCCGTTAATGAGCCCACTGCCCAGAGCGGACGCCAGTTGAACGGTGCCGAGGCCATTACCTTGAACATGAACACACTGGATCTGAGCGGCCTGTCCAAGAGCTATGGCATGCATACGGCCGTTGACAGCGTGGACCTGAGCCTCGGTACCGGTGAGAGCCTGGCGATCATCGGGCACAACGGGGCCGGCAAGACGACCCTGATTAAGCTAATCCTCGGGCTGACCCGGCCCAGTGCGGGCAGCATCAAGCGCTGGTCTTATGTAAGCGGTTCAAAGCAGGCACAGGGCAGTAGCGAGTCAACTGGCTTTTTGCCAGAGAGTGTCGCCTTCCCGGGGACAATCACTGGCAGCCAAATGCTACGATTTTACGCCCGACTGAAGCGAGGTAACCGGCATCAGTGTGACGAGCTACTTGAGCTAGTGGGCCTGTCCGATGCTGCAAATAACAAAATCAACACCTATTCCAAAGGAATGCGTCAGCGTCTGGGCTTGGCCCAGGCCTTGCTGGGAACACCGGACCTGCTGTTGCTGGACGAACCGACTTCCGGGCTGGACCCATTTCTCAAGCGTCACTTCTATGAAATCATCAGCGCGCGCCAGGCGGCAGGTACTTCCATAATTATATCTTCTCATGCCCTGACCGAAATCGAGGCTCGAACAGACAGGATTGCAATTATGAAAGCAGGCCGCCTACTGGAGCAGGGCAGCCTGGAGCAATTGCGGCACAAGGCTGCATTGCCGGTGCACATAACCGTGCGCCATATCCCGGGCCAGGCAGACAAACTGCTGGCCAATTGGGTGAGCGATGTGTCGGTGGAGCACCAGGGTGAAGAACAATTTCAAATCGCTTGTCGCGAGGACCAGAAGCTGGCGTTAGTGCATGAGCTTACCGCGCAACGGGACATCATTGTGGATATCATTGTGCGCCCTCCTCTACTTGACGACCTGTACACTCATTTCGTTAATGGGGATGACAGGTGATCCGCCCACTGCTGATACTCGCCGCCGAGGAGTTTCAGGAAGGCCTGCGCAACCGCTGGGTCATCTCCGCTGTATTGTTGCTGGCAATCCTGGCCTTTTCACTGGCGCTGTTGGGTACTTCCCCCATAGGCGAAACCCGTGTCGGCGCCCTCAATGTGACGACCGTGAGCCTTGCGAGCCTGAGCGTTTACCTGCTCCCATTGATAGCGCTAACCCTTTCCTATGACTCAATAGTCGGTGAAAGAGAGAGAGGCACCCTGCTCTTGCTGCTGACCTACCCGATCAACCGCTGGCAGGTCATCTGCGGAAAATTCCTGGGCCACTTCACAATAATCGCTGTCGCTATCCTGCTGGGTTACGGGTTCACCGGTGTCTATATCGCGATAACCGACGGCGCCCAGATGCAGGATTGGCTGCTGTTTGCCGCCATGCTGGGAAGTTCCCTGATGCTGGGCAGTGCCTTCATCGCGCTGGGCTATCTGATCAGCGTTACGGTGTCATCCCGGGCAACAGCGGCCGGTATAGCAATCAGTACCTGGTTGCTGGTAGTTGTCGTTTATGATCTTCTGCTTTTGGGCTTGGTGCTCAGTGATAGCCGGGACCTTATCAGTAGCGACTTGTTTGGCACTCTCCTGTTACTAAACCCTGCTGACGTCTACCGACTGTTTAATCTCGCAGGTTCAGAGGCGGCCAGCCTGGTTTCAGGAACACTGGGCACCCTTGAGAGCTCCTTTCTAAGTCCAGGGCTTCTGCTGAGCGCTCTGGGCCTGTGGATTATTGCCCCCATTACTGCTGCTATCTGGGTGTTCAATCGCCATGAACTTTAAGAGCAAGAATATGAAATACCTTCTGCTGTTACTTGTGTGCTGCACCGTTCTGGCCGCCTGCGGCGAGAGGGAAATTGTTGCCAAGCCAGCACCTGCCCTACTCACCCGCGACGACACCGGCTACTTCTGTGGCATGATCGTCGAGGATCACCTGGGGCCCAAGAGTCAGGTTATCCTCAAAGGCTCTGCACGACCCCTGTGGTTCACCACCGCCAGGGATGGCATAGCTTTTCTAAGACTGCCTGAGGAAACTCGACCTATCCAGGTATTCTACGTCAGCGCCGTGGACCTGGGTGACTGGGACCATCCGGAAGCCGATCCAGCCAACATGATTGAAGCCGAACAGGCCTGGTTTGTAATCGAGAGTGAAAAACTGGGTAGCATGGGCGCGCCGGAAACCATACCGTTCACCAGCGAACAGGCCGCCCTCACCTTTACAGAGAAGTTTGGTGGCCGGGCACTCAGGCTAAGCGAAATTCCCGACAGTTACATCCTGGGCCCCGGCTAGGCAATACTCCCGCCCACACAGCCTTTATCGAAACCATGCGTGGGGAATCGATGCCTCTACGAGTTCCGACGTATTCACGCTGACCACGTCGTGTTGTTCGCATACCCCCTTGGCAAACGAGGACGGAGCCAGATCGCGCACCGCAGATTAGTCTGGTCATCGCCGGTGGTAATAAGAAATACAGGCTCTGGTTTTGCCCCGATTTGACGGACACCTTAGAATGAGCGCTGGACTTTGCCCGGTTCAATAGACACTTCCAGCCTAATCTATGAAGGTGACTGGATACCGCGACGGCTGGTACTGTTTGAATTTCCTTCGGTAGCGGATTTCGAAGAATTCTATTACGGGGCGACCTACCAGAGCCTCAAGTCATTGCGCGATGAATGCAGCTCTGTGAGCCTTGTCAGTGTTGAGTAACTATCATCCCAA
>CBDTVJ010000499.1:0-3397 GCA_965363655.1 uncultured Halieaceae bacterium
CAGCCGGAATTATTGAAATCGTCGAAAACCATGTGGTTGCAGGTTCTGCTCGTTTGATGGCAGGCCTGGTATATCTCATCAAGCAATTCACAGGGGCCTGGCTTGGCATTGCTTCGATTGGCATTTTCTGGGCTTCGGAAAATGGCGCGAACCTGTCGGCTGCAACTGGTGATATGACCTGGATCTATATTGCCTTTCTTTTCATGGGGCTATGTATTGCCTATCAAACCCTGCTACGAGACTTCATCTGGGTTTTGATTAGCTGCACCTTCTCCTATGGCGTCGTTATTATCAGCAGCAATCTTCTTTCGGCGGATTTGGGGATACTCTTTGGCGCCATTGCGGCAGGGATTTTTGCCAATCTTTGGGTCAGAGGAACCGGACGCCCTACTTCAATAGTCCTCATTCCGGCTATCACGGTTCTAGTGAGCGGTTCTATTGGCTTTCGCGGCATGATGGTTGCGGCCGCAGGACAATCCGAACAAGGCGTGAATCAAATCACACAGATGTTTGTTGTCGCTCTAGCCATTTCTGCGGGACTGTTAGTTTCTAATACCATTCTCCGACCAAAAATCACACTGTGAAACCCTGATTTTTGTTAGGAGGACTTTTCAATGACTCATTCCCTCGGTCCTAACAGTGCCAGAAGAAGAAGTTAAAGAATGAAATCTGGAGGTCTGTTGTGTGCCGGTCTCCGCCGCTCACGCAATGCCTCTCAGTGTCTCCTTTTGGAGCAAACAGACGCTCGATCCACTACGCCAGCGGCCGAGATGCCGCCCGCAACGGACACCCATCTGGTTCTGAAATGGTCCTGATTGTGGATAATGCCTCGACATGCCATCATAATGCTTCATTCAATGAGCGTGGCTTTCCCGCTAACAGCTTGTTGATCTGTACCCGCTACAAAAAGAGATTTCGACATGGTAAAAGACTTAGTTCTCTATGGTTTCGATGGCAGTACCTACGTTCGCACGGTGCGCATGCTACTCGCGGAGAAGAGTGCCGAATACGACCAGGTGCCTGTTAATGTCCTTGCGGGAGAGCCGCTACAGCCCGAACATCTGGAGCGGCACCCATTTGGAAAGGTGCCAGTGCTCGATCACGATGGCATGCGTATTTTAGAAACTACAGCCATCACGCGCTATTTAGACGATGTCCTCGACGGGCCGTCTTTTATCCCTGATAACGCGAAGGACCGAGCCCGAATGGATATGGCTATAGGGTTATTTGATTCGTATGGATACGGTGCGCTGATAGGTGTGGCGGGCTATCATCTATTTCCCGATTTTATTGGCAATCCTGATGCCAGTTTCCTGCAAGCGTCGATCGATCAAGCACGCAAACTGCTTACAGAGATCATGAAAATTCGAGGCGATTCGGAGTGGATTGCCGGCGATCAACCAACGCTGGCAGATTTCTTTCTTGCCCCGGCCTGTTTTTACGTGGGTTTAGTAGATGACGCTGCGAGGGTGTTCGACGTGCCGGGTTTTCAGCCGTGGTGGGACCGGATGCAGCAACTGGAGAGCTATCGTTCTACCGAGCCCGATCTGGGCTAGTTAAAGCTGTGCAGGAGCTGCGCGAACAGGAACCTCGGGTTGGGTTGGTTCCTTTCGATTTGTTCCTTTGAGTTTAGGACCAAGGTCTCGTGTCCAGTGTCCGCCGTTCTCCGCCTTCCGCTAGGTAAATTTCAGCGTCTCCTTTGGAGAAAACAGACGCTCAGTTTCAGGTGACCAGGGTTGGCTTCGGACCCACAACGAACCCCCTAGCATAAAAGTAGGAGGCAATCTCCGGCCATTAACCGTGCTTCCGAATAGAACCAGTGTCCAATATCGAGGCTCTAATTACTTTAGATCAGTAAAGTTCGGGTACGCATTGAGGGCAGTATAGAAATAGATGCTGGTTCGTAGATCGGCACAACCAGGAACAATGAAAATCAGGCAAATATTTTCTTTATGTTTCTTTTTACGGTGGTTGAGTCTCTTAACACGTTAATGATGTCTTCAGGCGTTATTCCCAGTTTCCCCACTGCGGGAATAGAGCTGACTAGTGGCAGAGAATGATCTTTATCACTTTTCAGCATGCCGTAATAATTTGAGACCAGAACCAGATCGCACAAATCGGCCGAAGCTTCATGGTCGCGTGCCCAGTCACCACACTGTTCAGCCACCAAAATCAGATCGTCACTAAAATTCCATTTGCGCAATAAAAGGCTCGTAATTTCGGGGCGCATAACTTGAATAGCACGATCAATTTCCAGATTATCCAGCATAAGATGATGGCTTTCTAAAAGCTCGTCATCTATTACCAATACACCAATGCCATGGATCAAACCCGCCAACATGGCCAGGTCAGGAGGAAATGACCTGTTTATTATTGCCAGATTTCTGCTAATTGCAGCAACATTAAGGCAGTGTTCCCAAGCTGAGCTTACACGCTGCATATGGTGCCTTGGCAGTCGGTTAACAAGTTTACCAACCGCGTAGGTCATGATTAGACAATACACTGACGATATGCCCAGATGCTTAATAGAATAACGAATTTTTTCCGTCGAGCTCAGGTCTTCATTATTGGCACATCGGGCAATATTAAACATTTTTCTGGTGACGTCGGGATACTGCATCAGTACCTGCACCATGGAACCCACGTCGGTATATTTGCCGTTGTAAATCTGTTGAATCCTGCCAGCCACCGAAGGTAACGAGGGCAGCTTGATACTGTTGTCCATCAAGTTTCGGTAAAGGTGGTCAACAATGGACTTGTCTTCTTCATCGTAATCGGAAAACAGGGAATGCACGCTAATGTCATTGGCGGCTTCCTCCGAAAGATGCGCTAAATCGATAAGCTTCTGTTTTTTGATTTTCAGGTAGTCGACTGATCCGAGGGCCTTTACATCATAGATACTGGGTCGTAATTGGGCGACAGGTTTGAGTGTCTCGTTTTCATCGGTTGCTATGATTCTAGATTTGCCATCTAGGGCGTTAAGTGAGACTTTCCCTTTGATGATAAAAAGACTGGAATTATCGGTAGAACCAACCTCAATTAGTAATTGCTGATTCTTAGCGGTGTATACTCTGAGTTGATTGGCGAGAGCAATCAAGTGATCGTCTGACAATTCAGAAATTCCCTTGATACGTCTGAGCGTGGATACGTCTGGGATCTTGAGTTCGGTCAATTTATTTAACCTGCATAATTATTCATAAAGAATATCATTTTATGAGTTGGTATTTGCGACCTACTTAGTACTCTAAGAAGAAAATTAATCTAATCCCTAAGTCCGACCAGTTTTTAGTCCTGGACGAGCGCCATTAAAATTCTAATCACTATGGCAGAAAACCGGCCACGAAGCGGCCCCTGGTGCTTCAATTCCGGGAGTCCGCTTCGGTTTGTAGATCGCCGC
>CBDTVJ010000500.1:0-3390 GCA_965363655.1 uncultured Halieaceae bacterium
GCTGCCATCGTGCGTGGCGGTGTTGATAAGGTTTCTTTCACCGGCTCGGTGGCCACTGGTCGCAAGGTTGCCGAGGCCTGCGCCAGCCAGTTGATTCCCTGCACTCTGGAACTGGGCGGTAATGACGCCATGATCGTGTGCGCCGACGCCGACCTGGACCGGGCAGCAGATGGCGCCTGGGTAGGGTCCTGCATGAACACAGGTCACTACTGCTGTGGCACTGAGCGTATCTACGTAGTGAAGGAAGTCTACGATGAATTCCTGCGCCTGGTGCTGGAAAAAGGCAAGAACCTGCGTCAGGGCCAGCAACACGGCTGGAACGAGGACGTAGGCGCGGTTTTCTGGGACCGCCAGATGACCATCATCGAGGCCCACGTGGAAGACGCCCGGGCCAAGGGCGCCAACATCCTGATGGGTGGCCAGCGCAACCCGGACCTGCCGGGTCTGTATTACGAGCCCACGGTTATCACCGAAGTGGACAACACTATGGATATCATGATTCTTGAGACCTTTGGTCCCGTCCTGTGTATCCAGCAAGTGGACAGTGAGGAACAAGCCCTGGCCCTGGCCAATGATTCCGAGTTCGGTCTCAATGGCAATGTATGGACCAAGGACAAGGACAAGGGCTATCGCATGGCGGCCGCTATCGATACCGGTGCCTGTAGCGTCAACGACATGGCGGTCAGCTACGGCATCCCTGCGGCCCCCTTCGGCGGCAAGAAAAACTCGGGACTGGGGCAGGTAAACGGCAAGAAGGGTATGCGCGGCTACTGCCACGAAATGCCGATCGTCATCGACCGCTTCGGCGGCAAGATGCAGAACGCCTATCCCTACAGCGCTGACAGTGCCGAGGGCATGAAGAAACTGATGAATTTTCTCTGGGTTAAAACACCCATCGGGCGCTGGATGAGCTAGGCTTTATGGGACGTGGCCGGGGGTATTGCCCCAGCCATTAGTGCCCAATGGATACGCCCTAGACCAGTACCAGGTTGTCCCGGTGAATGAGCTCTTCATCCACCTGGTAGCCAAGAATAGCTTCGATCTCGCCAGAAGGTGAACCCATGATGCGCCGTGTCTCCCCGGCGCCGTAATTCACCAGGCCACGGGCCACTTCTCGTCCCTGGGGATCACGGCAGGACACCATATCCCCTCTTGAGAAACTCCCGTGCACACCACGCACGCCTACTGCCAACAGGCTCCGCCCGGATTCGCGCAACACCCGCACCGCTCCCTCGTCAAGATCCACACTGCCTTGAATCTGGACCATGCTGGCCAGCCACTGCTTGCGGGCGTTCTGCGGCTGCTTGCCGGTACGCAACCAGGTCCCCATGTTCTTCCCATCCGCAACGCTGGCCAGCACATGAGCTTCCCTGCCGGAGGCGATAACAGTTTCCGTGCCGGAACGTGCGGCAAGGCGCGCGGCGCGCAACTTGGTCACCATGCCACCCCGCCCCAGGACACCACCCTCGCCAGCCATGGCATCCAGCGCAGCGTCGTGCACATCGCAGACCTGCACCAGTTCAGCATCTGCATTAATGCGGGGATCTTCGTGATACAGCCCCTGCTGGTCGGTAAGCAATACCAGGGCGTCCGCATCGATCAGGTTCGCTACCAGGGCCGCCAGGGTATCGTTGTCACCAAAGCGTATCTCTTCAGTCACCACTGTGTCGTTTTCATTGACCACCGGCACCACACCCAATCGCAACAAGGTATTCAAGGTACCTCTCGCATTCAGGTAGCGATCCCGGGCAATGACATCATCGTGTCCCAGGAGCACCTGGGCGGTGGCAATATCGTGGCGTTTGAAAGCCGCTTCATAGCTCTGCACCAGAACTGATTGCCCGACGGCGGCCGCTGCCTGTAGCTCGTGTATCAGGTGTGGCCGGGTCGCCCAACCCAGGCGTACTATGCCCGCGGCCACCGCGCCGCTGGACACCAGCACTACCTCGCAACCGCGCTCGCGCAGTTCCACCAGTTGCTCCACCAGATTGACGATCATGGCCTCATCCAGGCCACGCCCATCATCGGTCAGCAGGGCGCTGCCTACTTTCACTACCCAGCGCCGGGCATCGGCAAGTTCAATACGTTCAGCCATGGTCGTTCCTAGGGCCGGTACTCAACTTCAACATCGAGGTCGTCATCATCTTCATCATCATTATCGTCTTCTTCTGCGGCCTCACGCCGCCGCAGCGCCCTTAATGCCTCAATGCGCTGCCGCGCTTCCAGTTGCATGCGACTCTGCAGCTCCCGCTCTACCTCTGCCAGTTCCGGGTCTGCCGCCTCGCGGGCCTTGTATTCTTCCAGCTGCGTCATCAGGGCGCCGCACAATGGATCAGTACCCTCGCCGCGAATGGCCGCAACGGCATACACGGGGCCCTCCCAATTCAGTGCGGCAACAACGGCATCACGTCGCTGGGAAAAGGTCTCAGAATCCACCAGGTCGCTTTTGTTCAACACCAGCCAGCGCTCCCGTTGCGCCAGGGTTGGGCTGAAACGCTCCAGTTCCCGCACGATGGCAAGTGCTGCTGCTGCGGGTTCGCTGCCATCGAAGGGCGCCATATCCACCAGGTGCAACAGAATCCGGTTGCGCGTCAGGTGCTTGAGGAAACGAATGCCCAGGCCGGCACCATCGGAGGCACCCTCAATCAAGCCGGGTATATCTGCCACCACAAAACTGCGGTGGGCTTCCACTTTCACTACCCCCAGGTTAGGCACCAGGGTAGTAAAAGGATAATCCGCCACCTTCGGCTTGGCGGAGGATACTGCCCGTATCAGGGTCGACTTACCGGCATTGGGAAGGCCCAACAGGCCCACATCCGCCAGCACTTTCAGTTCCAGTTTCAGGCTGCGCACTTCGCCCTCTGACCCGGGCGAGGTCTGGCGAGGCGCCCGGTTCGTGCTGGACTTGAAGCGGGTATTGCCAAGGCCGTGAAATCCACCCTGCGCCACGATCAACTGCTGCCCCGCCACCGACAGGTCACCGAGCACTTCACCAATATCCTCATCGATAATGGTGGTACCCACTGGCACGTAAAGCACCAGGTCCTGCCCACCCTTACCGGTACAGTTTCGACCGCTACCAGTCTCACCATTCTCAGCCCGGTAAATGCGCTGGAAACGGTAGTCCACCATGGTATTCAGCGCCTCATCGGCCTGCATGACAATGCTGCCGCCATCTCCGCCGTCACCCCCGTCAGGGCCACCCCTGGCAACGTATTTCTCACGCCGAAAACTCAGGCAGCCATTGCCGCCATTGCCCGCGTAAACCTTGATACTTGCCTCATCTACAAATTTCATTTGTTGCCCTGATTATTGGGACGCCGTGTTTGGTTGAGAGCATATTGCGGATATCCCACTTCGCACGCGGTATAAAGCGTGGAAGTACATTTC
>CBDTVJ010000501.1:0-3379 GCA_965363655.1 uncultured Halieaceae bacterium
CGGGACGCTTAATGATTCAAAACACCAATGGCGAGTTTGCCGCTGTCGGTGCCCAGGCTGGGGTAGTCAATAAGCGTTACTCAATAGCGCCGATCACCGCAGATTTTAATGGCGATGGTCGACCCGACATTGTACATGTCAATATTGCAGGTCGGTCTCAGGCGTTTTTTAGCAAGCCTGGCGATGGGAATTCGCTAAAAGTGAAGTTGCCGAATCAGGCGCGCTCTATAGGAGCAAAGGTGACCGTCACACTGAACGATGGCAGCAGCCAGTCTAAGTGGTTTATCCGCGGTGAAGGCCTGGTGTCAGACAGTTCGCCGATTTTGATTTTTGGTTTGGGCAGCGCAAATGTAAGTTCGGTTGAAGTAGCCTATCTCGATGGTGCCAGGCAAGAGTCGCAGGGCCCATTTGAAAACGGCATGCTCGAGCTGGATTGATCCGCAAGCCACTGATAGGGATGAGTAATTGTGACTAAACAACTGCAAGACATAACTGCGGCGCAATGTTCCGAAAGCCCGGCAACATACGACGACCTAACGACGCTGATGCTCAATTGCACACTGACGCGATCGCCCAAGCTCTCTCATACCGAGGGCTTGTTCAAGGTTGCCGAGGGGATATTCAGCGCCAATGGCGTAAGTACCGAAATTCTACGGCCAGTTGACTATGACATCCCGGCAGGTCTGGGCATGGACTATGCCGGTGTCGATGGTTACGAGCGCGATGATTGGCCAAAAATTCAGGACAAAATCGACGCCTGCGATATTCTCATTGTTGGAACCTCGGTTTGGCTTGGTGAAAAGAGCTCTGTGTGTAACCGCGTGCTCGAGCGTATGTACGGTTATACCCACAAGTTCAACGAGAAGGGACAATACCGGGACTATGGCAAGGTCGGCGCGACACTGATCACAGGCAACGAAGATGGCGTCAAACATTGCGCTATGAACATCTTGTTTTCGCTCTCTCACATTGGCTACACCGTTCCACCCCAGGCGGATGCGGGCTGGATGGGAGAGGCAGGCCCTGGCCCCTCCTATATGGATCCCGGTTCAGGCGGCCCTGAGAATGATTTTACCAATCGCAATACAACCTTCCTGGTTTGGAATTGCCTGCATATGGCGCGGATGCTCAAAGATGCCGGGGGCATTCCGGCGCACGGCAATCAACCTGGCGTATGGGAAGCCGGGTGCCAAAGTGATTTTCACAGCCCGGAACACAAGCGTTAACAATAATGGGGACGCATTTATTTTCTCGAGGCTGAGTGCTCGAACCACTCAAGATAATCCAGTTGCAGCCCATACAAAAAAGCCCCGCAAAGTTTGCGAGGCTTTCGAATTTGATATGGCGAAGTATTCGGGGTCAGAGTAAAAACCTGAAGCCGGAGCCCATCGAATGAGAGTTTTTACTCTGACCCTGAAACTACTGCCAGTACACAGCCCAATAGGCTAGTTTAGAGGCGAGCTTTAGCGCATAAGGGAAGCCTGGAAAGTAACTCGACTCATTAGCCGCCAAGCAACCCGCCAAAGACGCCGTCTAGAATTTCCTTTTATACCTTTTAGGTATATGATATTTATAGTAATTATATAAATATTAAAGGCGACAATAAATGCGCCAAAAATACGTCATATTGGGCGTTAAGTGATTGAAAAGTCGGTCAATTTATGACCGCGGAAAAGTAAGAAAGGTTCGACATATGACCATAAATGACAAAGGAGAGGATCTGAAAGCGGGTGATGCGCAGGATCGTGGCGAGAATGTTGCCATGATCGAGCCGTTGCTCATGCGTGAGGGTTCCCCTCATCGATCCGAACTTGCTGATCTGGCAATCACGCTGACCGATAGGTCGGCGAGCTTGCGCTCAAGCTTGCCTCCCAAAATCATGGAGGCCCTCGCCACGATTGTGCGGTCAATGAACTGCTATTACTCAAATCTTATTGAGGGCCACGATACGCACCCTATCGAAATAGAAAGAGCGCTTAAAGAGGACTATAGCGCTGACCCGAAACGGCGCGACCTTCAAATGGAAGCAAAGGCGCATATTACAGTCCAGGAGTGGATTGATCAGGGCGGGTTAGATGATCGCGCCACAACGAATGAAGGGTTACTTGAAACGCATCGGCTGTTCTGCGAGCTGCTTCCTGATGAAATGCTTTGGGTAGAAAATCCTGATACGGGTGAGCGGTTACAGGTTCTGCCGGGAGAGCTTCGGGAACACGACGTGCAAGTTGGTCGGCATATCGGGATAAGCCCAGGTTCGATACCCAGGTTTATGGGTAGATTTGAGAGAGGCTATGCTGGCCTCGGTAAGTTGGATTCAATTCTTGCCGCCGCTGCGGCGCATCATCGGCTGCTCTATATTCACCCATTCCTTGATGGAAATGGCCGGGTGGCGCGTCTGATGTCCTATGCCATGTTACGTCAGACCCTTGATACTGGAGGCGTGTGGTCAATCGCCCGTGGACTTGCCAGAAATGTGGAGAGCTACAAAGCGCATTTGAACAATTGCGACCTGCCTAAGCGCAACGACTTGGATGGGCGGGGCACTCTCAGTGAAGAAAGTCTTGCAGAATTTCAGAAATTCTTCCTCAACATATGCATTGATCAAGTGGAGTTCATGGAAGAATTGATGCAACCCAGGAAACTGCGTGCGCGCGCTAAGGTTTGGTGCGATGAAGAAATCGCCAGTGGCGACCTACCGGCAAAGTCAGGCAGAGTTATTGGAGCGCTGCTTGATCGTGGGGAGCTTAGTAGAGCCGAAGTACCCGATATACTGGGAATAAGTGAAAGAAGTTCTCAGAGGATAACGCGAGCGCTTTTGGATAAAGGAATAATCAAATCTAATAGCACGCGTGCTCCCTTCGAGCTTGCTTTCCCCGCGACTTTGGCTGCGCGTTGGTTGCCAGGGTTATTTCCTGAAAAATGATCTCCAAAGAAATATTTGGGGTCAGAGTAAAAATCCGAAATCGTAGCCAATCGAATAAAAGTTTTTACTCTGACCCTAATTCCTGTTGGACATCGATGAATCTGATGCATAACAAGTTTGTGCAGTCCCCTCCCTGCCGTGGGCGGTGGTGGTATTCACATAAGACGGCTTATGTTAAAGCCGATGGTGTGAAAGAGGAAATCAAGTGGAGTTAAGAAGCACGAAAGACGCAAAAGGATGTGTGGCTTTTGGCAAAGAAGCTATGCTTCCGTATTTTCGGGAAAAAGATATTCCTTGGTCATTAGAAAAGAGAGTAGCGCTTTATCACAATTTGGAAATATATGAAATTTGGACGAATGAGATGGTGGGCTACATCGCTTTTCGAGAAAGTGAAGGCCAGTTTTTTTTAGCTGATATTCAAGTTTCCCCAAATTATCGAAATGGGGGGATCGGCAC
>CBDTVJ010000502.1:0-3371 GCA_965363655.1 uncultured Halieaceae bacterium
ACCACTTTGCTTGTAGCCACCGAAGGGGGCGTCAGCACCGTAGAAATTACCGCCGTTGACATTCACCGTACCCGTGCGAATACGCCGGGCAACGGCCAGCGAGCGCTCTTCACTGGCTGACCAGACACCACCGGACAGGCCGTAATCTGAATCATTGGCGATGCGCACAGCATCGTCCTCATCCTCATAGGCAATCACCGCCAGTACCGGGCCGAAGATTTCCTCCCTGGCGATCGTCATATCATTGGTGACATCCATAAAAACCGTAGGCTCTACATAATAGCCCTTGTCCAGGTGTGCCGGTGTGCCACCACCCAATAACAGGCGGGCGCCCTCTTCCTTGCCCTTCTCGATGTAGGCAAGAACGCGCTCGCGCTGACGAGCGTTAATCAATGGACCCATAATCTGGCTGTCGGATGAAGGGTCGCCATAAGCGATAAAACCAAAATAGGTGGGCAAAAGTTCCTCCACTTCTGCCTGCCGCGATTTGGGGATCAACAGGCGAGTGTGTATCGCACAGCCCTGTCCCGCATGGAAACACACCGCCAGGCAGCTCAGCAGGCTGGAGCCCAGGTCCGCGTCATCGAGGATGATATTGGCGGATTTACCGCCCAGCTCCAGAAAAACTTTTTTTACCGTCTGGGCGGCGCGCGCCATAATATGCTTACCCACAGAGGTGGAACCGGTAAAGGACACCATGTCGACCCGCGGATCGCCCACCAGTTGGTCACCGACTTCCTGCGGATCCTCTGAGGTGATGACATTGAATACACCGGCAGGGATATCAGTGTGCTCCTTGATCACGCGGCCCAGCATCGTCGCCGACCAGGGCGTATCCGGCGCCGCCTTCAACACCACCGTACAGCCGGCCGCCAGGGCCGGCACACACTTGGCCAGGTTGATTTGCAGGGGAACATTCCAGGGAGTAATACAGGCCACCACCCCGATGGCTTCTTTTTCCACCAGGCGCCGACTCTTGCCCCCCATCATTTCAGAGATACCAATATCGCGGCTCCATTCATAATCGGGCAGGCTCTGCAGTGTGTAATCGATAAACCCTATGGGCAATTCGCACTGGGGGCCCATAGCACCGCAAATTCCCAGCGGCGCCCCGGTTTCTGCTGCAATCTGCTGCTTGAAATCCGCCTCTACCGCCCGCAGTCCATCCTGTAGTTGCTGCAGGCACTGGTGACGAAAAGCGTGATTGGTGGACCAGTCCGTTGCGTCGAAGGCGCGCCTGGCAGCGGCGATGGCTCGCTCCATATCTTCAGGCCCGGCGTCAGCCACCTGCCCTATTACCTCTTCCGTGGCGGGATTGATATTGGGGTAGGTCTTGCCGGAGACAGCATCAACCAGCTCACCGTCAATAAATAGCCTGTTTTCCGGGTTCATTCTGTTCTCCTTCAAGCAATCGATCGGGCCATCATGTCACGGGCCGGGATTCATCTTTGGCCAGGAACACGTCCTCGATACGGTCGCGAATATATTCAGCTGTGGGCATCACAACGCCTTTTTCTGCGGCTGTTATAAGTGCACATTCAAGATCTTTTCTGCCGAGACGCCCCATAGCGCCAAAGAACTGGTCCATTTCTTCTTCGCTACAGGTTGCCGCCAGTGAATTACGGCCGGCAACAAACAGTTGCATCTGCTCATTGACCACACCATTTGACAGACCAACATCGCGCAGCACATCGACCGACAGTCCACAGGCTTCTGCCATACGGCTGGCCTCAGCCATGGCCACAAATTCGGTGTACTGGATAAAATTATTACAAAGCTTCAGCGCAATGCCACAACCAAGCGGGCCAGCGTGTACAATTTTTTCCGCTGAAGTCTGGAACACGGGGGACCCCGCTGCCAGTTCCTGCTCAGTTCCGCCCACCATATAGCAGAGCGTACCGTCCGCCGCGCGGTGGGCACCACCGGTGATTGGCGCATCGATCAAACTAACCCCCGCTTGCGCTGCGTCGGCCGCCCACTTCAGTAGACTGGATTGCGTGACAGTGCTGTGAACTGCCACCAGGGTTCCCGCTGAGGCTGTGCTGAGGATGCCGTCCTCGCCGTAGAGCAAACTCTCTACCTGTTCATCATCGCGAACACAGATACCAATGTGCTGGCAGGCAGCCGCCAGCTCCGCCACGGAAGCACAAGCAATCGCGCCCTCCGCGACCAGCTCATCTACCGCTGGCTGGTACATATCATAGACGTACGCATCAAATGCATCGCAGATCAAGCGCCTGGCGCAAGGCTTACCGATGTTTCCCAGGCCGATATACCCGACCCTGGTTTTACTGCTCATGCACTCTCCCTTCGCTTTATCTGCACTGTATTGCCTTACAGGTGATGAAGGAGTGTATCGAGAAAATTTCCAACATGTCAATATAAATTGACTAGTCGTCAATTTGTGTTTACTATTTTTCGGATGAGCACCATAAGCCACAAAAACGTCGATGCCGTCAGTGTCCGGAATCAATATCGCAATAATTTTTCCCGTCATCTGCTGGGGGTCGCGCGCTATCTGCAGACCAGCATGATGAAGACCCTACAGCAGCAGTGCGGACACGCCAGGCTGCGACTCGGTTTCGCGCCCTATATCACATTGATCGGCGAGGGCGATAAACGACCCACAGAGCTGGCCGAAATACTGGGGATTTCGCGTCAGGCCTGTAACCAGGCGGTCAAGCAGGTAGAAGCCGCGGGCTACGTAGAGCGCATAGCAGACCCGCTGGACGGGCGCGCCAGGCAACTTACCCTCTCCGCCAAAGGCATCAAACTGCGTCGGGATGGCGTACGGATCGTCACTGAACTCGATCAGCAGTTCGCGCAGATTGTCGGGGCCAGGGCCATTGAGGATACCAGCCGCTCCCTGGGCAAACTTTACAACAGCCTTGCCCTGGGCTTACGCCCGCAGGGCGACAGGCAATACATGGATCTGGTCATGGGGGGCTTACTGCCCCGCCTCGCCGACCACATCCTGCAGCGGCTCATGGTGCTGACCAAGGCTAAAGGTCACCCGGGACTGAAACTTTCCTTTGCCCAGGTACTGACCCTTATCGGGCCCACTGGCGGGCGCATTCAACAAATCGCCGCCAGTCATGATGTCAGCAAACAGGCTATCAGCGTGATCGCAACCGAACTGGAAGAACTGGGTTACCTGCAGCGAGTAGCGGACCCGGCAGACGCCAGGCAGATCGTCCTGCAATTCACCGGGCGCGGTGAACAACTCATCGCGGACTCAGTCGCCAGCGTGGCAGAACTGGCAGCGGAGTTCGCAGCGATTATTGGCAAAGCCGCCATGCAACGCCTGGGTGCCACCCTGCGCGAGCTGTATCAAGGCCTTGGCCTGGAGCAGGATATTTTTGAAAACAGCG
>CBDTVJ010000503.1:0-3370 GCA_965363655.1 uncultured Halieaceae bacterium
TCTGCCTCGTCACCGGGCAGCGGGCTGGCCACCATGTCTCCATTCTTTTCTATCAGCATCTGCACTTTTTGCTCCGCCTCGCTGAGTATCTGCTGCGCTTCCCGGGTCAGCTTGACACCAGTTTCAAAAGCTTCCAATGATTCTTCCAACGACATTGAATCGCTGTTCTCCAGTTGGGACGTCAGTTCTTCAAGTTTCTCAGAAATAGCTTCGAAATTGAGTTTCTCACTACTTTTTGGCGTTTTTTTTGTCGACATAGATTGATCAGTTCTTTTAAATGGAGCAGGGTGGATGAAGAGGCGACAATTGCCTTTCTGAAAGCATCCGGTCGCTGCAGCTGTAGTCGGGGGCAGTATATAATTATTATCGCAGGCCCGAAACCGGTCAGTTTTTCCGGTGTGGTCCGGGACTTGCTCGGGGCCGCAGTTGCCTGGTTATTGCCAGCCCTCCGGGTTTCTGGAGTTGAATCGTAGCATGGGAGAAAGCAGTTGACGTGTTCCAGTCGCGGGGCTGAGCCTGAGGCCAATAAAGCCGCTTTTGCAGGGGCTTGCGGCGAGCCCATCAGCAGTCATCGCTGTGAATTGGGTGAGGGCTTGTTTATCAGTGGGGCACTGCTTGCCTGGCTGGATATCGCCGCCGATCGTCTATACCTCAGCGAGGGTTCCCGCGTGCAAGCCATCGATCTACCGGTAAAGGCCACGGTGATACTGGATTGTGTTGATGACGTGCTTGTCGTGGCTTCAGCTGAGGGCCCGGGGGATGTGCAATTGCCGCGCTACCCGATGTCCGGCGCGACATTCTCGATTCCCTGTTCGATGTTACGCTGATGAAACTGGTCTCTATCGTTCTCAGAACCCTCAATGAGGACAGGTATCTTGATGAGCTGCTATCCGCAGTGCATCGGCAGAATCTTGAGGAGGGCATGCGTCTGGAAGTCGTGGTCATTGATTCTGGCTCCAGTGATGACACGCTATCCATCGCCAGGCAGCATGGCTGCCGCATTACCACTATTGAAAAGCAGGAATTTACCTTTGGTCGATCACTCAACAGGGGTTCGGAATTTTCCGATGGTGATTTTCTTGTATACATCAGTGGTCACTGTATTCCTGTTGGAGAAACATGGCTGACTGACCTGCTCACTCCTCTACTCCAGGAGAAGGCCTCGTATGTCTATGGGCGTCAGCAGGGCCGTGATACCACCAAGTATAGTGAGAACAAACTGTTCAATAAGTACTTTCCCGAGGAATCCAGGATCCCACAGGCGGATATATTCTGTAACAACGCCAACGCGGCGATCGTGCGGAATGTGTGGGAGGAATTCCGCTTCGACGAGGAGGTTACCGGCCTGGAGGACATGGAACTGGGTAAGCGCCTGCTCGACGCGGAGCACCACCTGGCTTACGCGGCGGAGGCGGTTGTCTACCATATCCACGATGAACCCTGGATTCAGACCAAACGGCGCTATGAAAGAGAAGCTATAGCGCTGCAGAAAATAATGCCGGACGTGCATGTATCACTACTCGATTCGGCACGCTACCTGATGGCATCAGTGTTCGCCGATTTTTCCAGTGCACTGGCAGAGGGCTGCCTGTTAAAAGAGTGCCTGGATATCGTGAAATTCCGGACAGCACAGTATTGGGGGGCATACAAGGGTAATCATGAACACCGTCAGTTGTCGCGCAAGCGCAAGGAAAACTATTACTATCCGAACAAAGTTATTCGGGAGCACCATCGATGACCGCCGTAGCGCTGCTGCCCATGAAGGCCAACAGCGATCGAGTCAAGGGGAAGAATTTTCGGGATTTCCTTGGGCGTCCGCTGTTTCGCTGGGTGCTGGATTCCCTGTTGGCGGTTGAGGCACTTGACCAGGTCGTTATTAATACCGATGCCAGGGAGCTGTTGGCGGAGCACGGACTTGCCGACGGCGGAAAAATTCTCATACGGGATCGGCGAGAGGAAATTTGTGGCGACGCCGTGTCAATGAATGCGGTCATAGCGGATGATATTGCCAATGTGTCTGCGGATACCTATCTCATGACTCATACGACCAATCCCCTGCTCAGCGCCGCAACGATTACCGCTGCTATGACGCGGTATTCCGAGGCAGTGCGAGATGGGCTCGGCGACTCACTTTTTAGTGTTAATCGGGTTCAGACCCGCTTTTACCGCAAAGATGTGTCAGCGGTTAACCATGATCCGAACAAGCTGATACCGACACAGGATTTGGAACCATGGTTTGAAGAGAACTCCAATCTTTATATATTCAGCTCCCGAAGTTTCGCTAAAACGGGCGCCCGCATTGGTGAGTCACCTGTTTTGTTCGAGTCGCCCCGCGGGGAATCTTTTGATATCGATACGCCTGAGGACTGGGAGATCGCTCTTGCTGTCGCTCATTACGTTCTGCACATTGATGAGGTGAGCAAATGAAAGTACTGGTCACCTGCCCACCCATGTTGTCAATGATCGACAGTTTTCGCCATTTGTTTGATGCTCATGGCGCGGAGTTGACGACTCCGGGAGTTGTGCAGACCCTGACCGAAGAAGAGCTTATGGACCTTTTGCCCCAGCATGACGGCTGGATCATAGGGGACGACCCCGCTACCCGTGAGGTTCTGGAGTGCGGTAGAAATGGCAGCCTCAGGGCGGCAGTAAAGTGGGGCGTTGGTGTTGATAATGTTGATTTTTCCGCCTGTGAGGAGTTGGGTATAAAAATTGCCCACACGCCCAATATGTTTGGTGCTGAAGTGGCTGATGTTGCACTGGGCTACGTAATAGGTCTCGCCAGGCATACCTTTGAAATTGATCGCGGTGTAAGGTCGGGTGAATGGCCAAAATTTCAGGGAATTTCCCTGGCTGGACGTACGGCTGCTATTTTGGGCCTTGGAGATATCGGCAGTAATCTGGCTCGACGCTTGAATGTTCTGGGTATGAGAGTGATCGCTTATGATCCTCAGTCACCTTCGCTGAATGGCCTGGAGGACGTGGATTTGGTGAGCTGGCCACAGAAATTGGAGGAAGCTGACTTGATTATCGTAACGTGCAGCCTAAGCTCTTCCAGTCGGCATATGCTTAATGAATCTACCTTATCCCTTGCCAAGCCGGGTGTAAGAATAGTCAATGTATCCCGCGGAGGTATCATTGACGAGACGGCCCTGGTGGCAGCTTTGCAATCGGGGCAAGTGTATTCCGCCGCTCTGGATGTATTTGAGGAAGAGCCTCTCCCTGCGGATTCCTTGCTGCTGGAACATTCCCGCTGCATCTTCGGGACTCATAACGGTTCGAATACTCGCGATGCGGTAGAGCGTACCAGCCATCTGGCCATAAGGAAGCTCTTTGAGTTTCTGGGTTTGGGATCATGAGTCAAAAGGGG
>CBDTVJ010000504.1:0-3366 GCA_965363655.1 uncultured Halieaceae bacterium
GCCATAAGATGCGTAGACCCATCCACAGGCAGACAGTTACCAGCAGCACTGCGCCGACTCCCATCAGTGAATACATCGTGGCAAAAAACGGCGTGCTGAGATTGAAGTGCGAGGGTTCACCGCGGGCTGCCATAGCGACGATATAAACCATCTCGCCCAGGGCACACACAATGGGCAGCGCGGTTAGTAGCCGACCGCGTATCTTGCCAAAGTAGCCCTCACCGAGCAGCGGCGCGAACCAGGCCAGAGTGACAAAGTAGATCACAAACGACAGCGAGAACTTGATCGGCTTGGACCACACTGAAACGCCGTATAGCGTGCGCTCATCAAACAAGCTGGGCACGCCGCAGACAACCGCCAGCGCCAGCATCGCGATCGCGCAACGCGTCCATAGCCAATGTCGGCCGCAGAGCTCTGACCACAGATCGGCGGTCACCGACGAGCGAGTACTCTCGCTCATGCAGTGACCTCTTGGCGGCGTTTGGCGACTAAAGTAGCGACCGAGCGAATCAAGAGGTAACCCACTAGTCCGGCAGGTCCAGCCATAAAGGTGGCAAACAGGACAGGTACGATAATCAGGTGGTGGATGCTCTGGCTGCGCGAATCACTGACAATCCAGCTGCCCACAAACAGATCAAAAGCCAGATAGTGAATCCACCCCGCCAATAGCAGTCCATCCACCGTAAACAGTGCCTTGACCTGCGCCAGCGAACCAAAGCCACCTTCCGGCGGCGCAGTGCCGGCGTGCGTGACCATCACATAGATATAGACCAGGCCAATCAGCCCAGGGATCACCAGCCGGCAAATCACCTCGACCACCAGCCGCTTACCCGGCAACAGCACCAAACTGAGCCAGCCCAGCATCGCCAGGTAGCCACAGGCAGAAAAAATAGTTTCTAACATAGTCGTCTCTCGGGTTACCTAACAGGGGAAGATCGCTAGCCTCGCGCCATATGTTAGCGCATGTTTCCTGCATGCGATCCTAATCGCCGATCATCACCAACCTGAATCCCACATCGGGCAAGCGAACGTTTGTCGTTACTCCGTCCCTGCGAAAAACCAGCGACTCATCCTCATCGAATTCGTAGCCCCCACCGCGTGTAATTTTCACGCGTCCTGAGCCGGACTCTTCGAACGTCCCTTCCAATGGGTTGGTCAGTGGTCCATCAGGGTATCGACGCAAAACTGCATCGTCGTGACAAAACTCCCAAAGATTTCCTGTCATGTCATACAAGCCCAATTCATTCGGTTTCTTTTTACCCGACGGGTGAACGCGTCGTTCGCCATTCCCCGCATACCAGGCAACTTCATCAATACTGTTCGAACCACTGTAGTCGTAGTCCTTCGACAGCATTCCTCCCTTAGCGGCATACTCCCACTCTGCCTCAGTTGGCAGCCGGAAATGTTTTCCTGTCTTAGCACTCAGCCGTTCGACGAAACGTTGAGCGTTCATCCAACTCATGTTGTTGACCGGATAACCCTCACCAGGAAAGTAACTGTGGTCCCACCTCATCACCTCTTGAAACAGCTGCTGGCTGACCTCGAACTTGCCCATGTGAAATCCAGAAATCGTCACCTCATGGGCGGGCCGCTCAGCCCCTGACGCCTTATCCGAGTTTGAGCCCATCAAAAAAGTCCCGCCTTCCACCCAGACCATCTCATTCATCAAGCGAGTCATCGACTCTGCGGAGAGTGGATCGGGCACCACGCCATCTTCTTCTGCCATCGCAGCAGTAGCCACGATTACACACGCCAACAGTGCGAGAATTATTTTAGTCATATTTCAATGGACCTGGTTATTCGATGAATCGATCTCGAACCTCTGGTGACGGAATCATGCATTCCTCGTATTTCCCAAATAGTTTGTATCTGTTGCGGGCAAACAAGTTGTAAAAGAAGTCACGAAATGAGCGTGGCAAAATCTTGAAGGTCCGAAACAAGAACCAAAACCCTGTCAGGTCGCGGCAGATTTCGAGGGCTGCATCGGTCCTGTCGAAGCAATGACCGTTCTTGATAAGTAGGAACGTGTCACCACCCAGCATGGGTACATGGTGCTCCTCGATTAGACGTTTTCCGGACTCGCTCTGCATGGGCGTAAAACTGAATAGAGCGTTTGGGTCTCGACGAATAATAAAATTCACGACGCCATTGCAGAAGTTACAAACACCATCGAATACTACGATATAGCGGTCGTCCATTCCCCTGATACCTATTTCGCACCCCAAGCGGTCTCTCAACATCATATCAGGCGAGCGTCTGTCAGGTTTTCGTCGAGTATCACCAACGATAACTGCGACCGGTGCACGGGTCAGCAGTGGCGTAGCTGACATACGATCTATAGATGTATACGAATGTCACGAGAGTAGTCGCACTTTTGTCCGTGTTGCTTTGCCTTTCTGCCTGCGGTGGTGGCTCTGGCGGCAATGCGGCGCCTCCGGTCGTGCCACCCCCGACTGGCCCGATCACGTTCCATTGCAGTAAAGACGCATCCTGCCCTGAGGTGTTAGTCGTTGGTGATCCGCACTCTGAGGTGAATAATGCGCCGGATCCGTTCCGTGGCTATGGTGATCCGAGTCTCGAATATGACGCCGACACAGGCACGCTCTGGTTGGCCTATAGCTGGCTCAATACGCAGGTCAGCGACCCCGGTCCGCCAGAGGTTGTGGATCTTGGTGTGCGAGTCCGGCTCGCGCGCAGCGATAACAATGGTGCGTCATTTACTTACGTACGCAGCGTTAATGAAATGCAGATGGAGTCACACCCCGATACCGGTGTAATGGGGTGGAGTACGCATGAAGTGTCAACGCTGGTTAAAGAGCCGTCGGGGGCATGGCAGATCTTGTGGCTGAAATATTTCAATCCGTTTGGATACGTACCGGGCGTCGATGAACGTCAGGAATTTCTCTACTGGCGTACAACGGCAACAACACCGGATGATCTGGGCGACAACAGTGCCGTTTGGGGCAAGTCTGCAGCGACCTCTTCATCCTGGAACGCACCGATTGATTTCAATGCAATCCCGGAGCTCGCTAACTGCATTTTGCAATCGGAGCCGGCCCTGTTCGCCTTCAATGGTGAAACGTACCTCGCAACGTCTTGCCTGGTTGCCGACAACAATGGTCGGCGAACCGACCTTGAACGACTCGAATTGTTACGACAAACACCAACCGGCTATGAATATGTGGGCACCATTTTTGATGCGCAGGACGCGGCTGATCTTGGTGTAGATGTCATTGAGCAAGCGGATATTTCGGTCGCGCGTGATGGCACCGTCATATTAACCGTCACACCGATCATTCTGGACGCAGACCCCTCACATCAGGGTTGCATCGTGTACTCGTTTGATGATTTCGCAATGGCCTCAAT
>CBDTVJ010000505.1:0-3362 GCA_965363655.1 uncultured Halieaceae bacterium
TCGCCGAGTTGTTGCGTCAGGCTCAGGTCGGTGCAGGCTGTGAGCAGGCTGACGGCTATGAGTGCTGTCCGGATAATCTCCTTCATGTAATGTGTCTCCATAAGATAACGAGGTTAGCAGCGCGCTCAAGCATCTCATGAACTAAAGTGTAAAAGCGATGCCACGCCGTTGGCCAGCATTCCAGTTAAATACGTAACAGGGGCATTGGGCGCAAGTTAACAATGGTAGTATTCGAGATCCTTGGCGACTAATCCCAGGTTGTCAACAAAAGTGAGGGCCAGCTGTGTTTCTTTTTCGACGTGACTCCAGTCGGGCGACCGTGATGGTGCTGTTGTTGACTGCTGCCACCACACCAGCTGTGGCGGTATCCCCTTCGGGGGAGGCCGTCCCGGTTAGAGTCGACCTGGTGCGGGAGCAGCCCATCCAGCGGGTGCTTAAGTTAACCGGTACGGTCACTTCCGCCCGGTCGGCTCGATTGTCTACCTCCACGGGCGGCCTGGTTACTGGCCTGCACGTCGATGCGGGTAGCCATGTTGCTGCGGGGGATGTGCTGCTCGAACTGGACCCGGAGCTGGCGCAATGGCAGTGGAAGAGTTCACAGGCCAGCGCCGATGCAGCCCGGATCTTACTCGCTGATGCGCGTCGGCGCCTTGATGAGCTGCGCTTACTAGCGCCGGCGCAAAGCATTGCCGAGACGGCCGTTCGCGATCTTGCCGCCGAAGTGGCCGAGGATGAAGCTTCCCTGCAGCAGGCTGTGGCCGAGGTCGGCTATCGCAAGGGAATTCTCGATCGACACCGTTTGCAGGCGCCCTTCGCCGGAGTAGTCAGCGCCAAGAACACTGAACTGGGGGAGTGGGTTAATCCCGGGCAGCCGGTGCTGGAGTTGGTTGCCACAGAACAACTGAGGATTGATTTTCCTGTCTCGGAGAATTACCTGGCATCTATCGGGCCTGATACTCCGGTTACCTATACCCTGGGCGCCAATGCCGGGGAGGTAAAGGAGGGTGAGGTCGCGACCATTGTGCCAGTCACTGATCCCGGCGCACGCACTTTTCTGCTGCGAGTACAGGCCCGAGAACCCGACCAGGACATGATGCCTGGAATGTCCGCCCGCGCTGAATTGAAACTGGATGCGGGACGCCGCGGGCTGACGATTCCGCGCGATGCGGTTCTCAAGTTCCCCGATGGCCGTGTTGTGGTGTGGGCGACAGAAGCGTCCGATGACGGCCCGGTGGTAATTGAGAAGCGCGTGGAGACCGGGCTTGTATTCGACGGCATGGTTGAAATTCGGGAGGGTCTCGAGGTGGGTACCCGCGTCGTGGTGGAGGGCAATGAGACCCTGCAAAACGGTCAGCGTGTGGTGGTGCTGCCGCGGTCGCCGGGTTAGCGCAATGTTCGAGAGAATCATCCAACGTGGCACCCTCATGACGGTCATCGTAATGATCGTCTGCGTGCTGGGGATTGTGGCTGCCATGCGTATCCCCGTGCAGATGATCCCGGACCTGGACGTGCAGGTAATCAGCGTGCGTACCAACTGGCCGGGAGCCACGCCCCAGGATGTCGAGAAGGAGATTCTGATCGAGCAGGAAGACTACCTGCGCAACCTGCCTAACCTGTCGCGCATCGTAGCCAGGGCGACTGGCGGCAGAGCAGAAATCGAGTTGGAGTTTCCCCTTGGCACCGACATCACCCAGATGCTGATACGGGTCAGTAATGCCCTGAGTCAGGTGCCGTCCTATCCTGAAACCGTGGACGAGCCGCGTATCTACGCCAACTCGTTTTCCAGCAATGCCTTTATGTTTTACAGCGTGACGCCGCTGCCTGGTAATCCACGTCAGCGGGACCTGAGCCTGTCCCTTGATTTTATCGAAGACACGGTCAAACCTCGACTGGCAGGCGTGGCGGGTATCTCCGAAGTTGGGGTGTACGGCGGTGTGGAGCGCCAGGTGCAGATACTGGTCGACCCGGTACGACTGGCCCAGCGTGGACTGTCATTGCCCGATTTACGCGAAGCGGTGCGCAGTCGCAATCGCGACCGCTCGGGGGGAATGATCGACGCCGGCAAGCGTCAGTACCTGCTGCGCACCGTGGGTCGCTTCGAGGATCTTGAGGAGCTGTCTGCGCTGGTGCTTGCGCGCCGTGGCGATGCAGTGATCAGGCTCTCGGATGTCGCCACCGTACAATTGGACCATTTTGAAGAAAGTGCAATCACCTCATATAGCGGTCAACCCAATCTGTTTATCACCCTGCGCAAGGAGTCGGGCTCGAATGTCATCGATATCAAGCGGCAAATAACGAGTGAAGTCGCAGCCCTTAACCGTGAAGTCCTTGAACCCGTCGGCCTGCAAATCGAGCGGATTGCTGATGACGTCGTTTATGTAGAGGAATCCCTGCGCAACGTTTGGCAGAACCTGCTGCTGGGTGCATTGCTGGCGACCGCCGTGATGTTCCTGTTCCTGCGCTCGCTACCGGCGACCCTGGTGGGCGTACTGGGCATCCCTATCTGCGTGATCGTCGCCTTTCTGGGCCTGCTCCTGGCAGGACGCACTATCAATGTCATTTCCCTGGCGGGTATTGCCTTCGCTATCGGCATGACGCTGGATAACAGTATCGTGGTGCTGGAAAGCATTGCGCTGGAACGACGTAAGGGAGCCGAGCGCTTTCGCGCCACTGTCGAGGGGGTACGCCAGGTTTGGCCCGCAGTATTTGCCTCCACCATGACCACTGTGCTGGTGTTTGTTCCTGTCGCTTTTGTAGAGCAGGAAGCAGGTCAACTGTATTCGGACGTCGCAATTGCCATTTCTGCCGCCATCCTCGCTTCGATGTTGGTGGCCATTACTGTTCTTCCGACCGCAGCGGCGCGCCTCAGCTTTTCCAGCAACGACCATGATGGTGCGCTGGATCGCAAGTCCGCCCGGCGTATAGGGCAAGGTATTCACAATTTCACCATGGCGGCGGTGCGCGCCATACTTGCCACGCAGGCCAGCAGGGTCACATGCATCGCAGTCGCAGTGTTACTTAGCGGCGCTGTGATCTGGTTGCTTACGCCCGCTGCTGAATACCTGCCAGAAGGCGAGGAAGCCAAGGTGTTTGCAGTAATGAATGCACCTCCCGGGTACAGCCTGGAAGCGATGACAGAGATCGCTGCGGATATAGAGGATTATTTTCTGCCCCACGTGCAGGCTAGTCCGGAGCCGTTTCGTCGTGGGGATATCGATGTTCCGCCTATGGCCTATTACAACCTGCGCGTCAGTGCCGAATCGCTGCGTATCATCTCGGAGCCTGTAGAAGCGGGCGATGTCGAGGCGTTGATGGACGCTCTGGTCGGCAAGTATCGCGAATACCATGGCATGCGTGCCTTT
>CBDTVJ010000506.1:0-3359 GCA_965363655.1 uncultured Halieaceae bacterium
CTATGCCACTGCCATGAGTGGCGCTGGTAGCAAGTACCCGTACCTGCCAACCACCATCGTCGTGTTCCCGAGTGAGCGTGGCGTCCAGCTCGGCCAGTGTGCGAGTGGCGACAGCGCCCATATCCAGCTTATTGACTACCAGGATATGGGGCACCTCCAGAATGCCTGCTTTGAGGAACTGTACACTGTCGCCAGACCCGGGTTGTGCCACGTAACAGGTGGTGTCGCACATATTGGCAATATCGACTTCCCGCTGGCCGACCCCGACGGTTTCTATGATCACCACATCAAAGGCCGCCAGCATCACCTGGCTCATGGGCCAGACTTCGGCCACGATGCCACCAAACTCTCCGCGGCTGGATAGGGAGCGCACAAAGACGCCGTCGTCATCGCTGCTGCTTTTCATCCGCACCCGATCACCCAGCAGGGCGCCGCCGCTCAGGGGGCTGGATGGATCGACCGCCAGTACACCGACTCTAGTGCCACGCTGCCGCCACAGGGTGATAAGAGCAGCAGTTAATGATGATTTTCCGGCTCCAGGCGGGCCGGTTAAGCCAATCAGGTGTCCAGGATGTTGCTTGCCTGCATCCTGCAGTAGTGCCAGTAAATGTGCCGCTGCATCACGGGAGCTGCTGCGTCGGTCATCCAGGAGGTTCAGCGCACTGGCCAGGGCTATCCGCTCGCCCCGGTGAACTGCAGCTGCCAACTCCCTGATTTCGTTCTGTTCAGGTGGCCTCATGTTATTGCTCAGGCTACGGCATCCAGTCCATTACTGGCGCGGATGATATTGACCATCTCCACCATAATCGCATTCATATCAACGTCTTTGGGTGTAAAAACCGCTTTCACGCCGCTACTGAGTAATTGTCGTGCATCCTCTTCCGGAATGATGCCACCGATAACCAGTGGCAGGTCTGGCAAGCCAACTGTCTGTAGTTCCTTGAAGACATCCTCCACCAGTTCCATGTGGCTACCGGACAGGACAGACAGGCCGATCAAGTGTACACCTTCCTCCTGCGCGGCACGGGCGATCTGGGAGGGCGTCAGGCGGATACCTTCGTAGACAATTTCAAAACCGCAATCACGACCCTTAACGGCAATCTGTTCTGCACCATTGCTGTGCCCGTCCAGGCCGGGCTTGCCGACCAACAGGCGTAGTGGACGACCGAGCGCTGCGCCGGTCTGCTGTACCTGTTCGCGTACTTTCTCCACGGCGGCGGATGTTCCCTGGCCTGATGTAGAAATGTCGATGCCGGTGGGAGCGCGGTATTCGCCGAATACGTCGCGCAACACCTGACTCCACTCGCCAGTAGTAACACCGGCCCTGGCGCACTCGATAGACGGGGGCATAATGTTGTCGCCACCCATTGCAGCGGCACGCAACTGTTGCAGCGCCGCATCCACATCGCTTTGCTGACGAGTGGCGCGGAAGGCCTGCAGAGCCTTGATCTGGTCCTGTTCGGCCTGTACATCCACTTTCATAATGCCGGAATCGCCGCCCGCTGTAAGGGGGGATTCGGCAGTCTGCGGGTAACAGTTAACGCCTACGATCAGCAGGTCGCCGCTTTCAATGGCCCGCATGCGACGGGTATGGCTCTGCACCAACTCCCGTTTGACGTAGCCGCTTTCGATACAGGCCACCATGCCACCCTGTTCCGCAACACGGTCTATCTCTTCCCGGGCACCGGCCATCAATTCCTGTACTTTAGCTTCTACCACCGGGGAACCGTCGAGCAGGTCACCGTACTCCAGCAGATCTGTCTCCAGTGCCAGTACCTGTTGCATGCGCAGGGCCCATTGCTGGTCCCAGGGGCGGGGCAGGCCCAGGGCCTCGTTCCAGGCGGGCAATTGTATTGCCCGGGCGCGGGCGTTTTTGGACAGCGTGACTGACAGCATTTCCAGTACGATGCGCTGCACATTATTTTCCGGTTGTGATTCGGTCAGCCCCAGGGAATTGACCTGCACACCATAGCGAAAGCGGCGTTGCTTGGGATCCTCGACCCCATAGCGCTGCTGTGCGATTTCATCCCACATACGGCCAAAGGCCCGCAGCTTGCAGGTCTCCTCGACAAAGCGTATCCCGGCGTTGACGAAGAACGAAATGCGCGCCACTACCGCCTGGAAACGCTCCGCGGGAATTTGTCCCGATGACTGCACCGCATCCAGTATGGCGGTGGCGGTGGACAGGGCGTAGGCCAGTTCCTGGGTAGGTGTAGCGCCAGCCTCCTGCAGGTGATAGCTGCAAACATTGGTGGGGTTCCACTTGGGGATGTTCTCTACGGTGTAGGCAATCAAATCAGTGGTCAGGCGCACTGAAGGAACCGGTGGGAAGATATAGGTACCGCGCGATAGGTATTCCTTCAGCACATCGTTCTGGGTGGTGCCCTGTAGTTGCGACGGATCTACTCCCTGTCGCTCGGCCACGGCCACGTAGAGTGCCAGCAACCACGGTGCAGTGGCGTTGATGGTCATGGAGGTGTTCATCTGGTCCAGCGGTATCTGGTCGAACAGCGCTTCCATATCGCCGATATGATCAATAGGCACACCGACTTTACCGACTTCGCCCCTGGCCAGTTGATGGTCAGAGTCATAGCCGGTCTGCGTGGGCAGGTCGAAGGCGACTGACAGTCCGGTCTGTCCCTTGCCCAGGTTGGTGCGATACAGTTCATTGGAGGCTTTGGCCGAAGAATGGCCGGAGTAGGTCCGCATTAACCATGGGCGGTCACGTTTGGTGGTTTCCTGGCTCACAGTAATGTCCTCAGGCTGGACGGCGCTTGAGTAACAGGCGCCGTTCGATTTCAAAAATTTTGTCGGTGATCTTATCCTTGCCCTGTGCCCGCTTGCTGTCTTCTTTCACAAACAGGTCAGCGCCGTGTTGCTGTAGCGCTGCGGCGGCGGAAATATTCTTTACGCCAATCAATTGCACGGTCAACACGCCGTAGCTGTCAGTGCCCGGTGCGTCTTCCACGGCCAACACCCGCGACAGGGCCCCGATGGTATCTCCGGCAAAGGCAGGTTGCGTGTGGTAACCCTCGGTGAAACCAAGTTCCCACACCGCATTTTCACTGACATCACGGCTTGCCAGTCCTTCCAGCCAGGCAAACACCAGGCCACCATACACTATCGGGTCGCCGCTCATTTTGCCGGAGAGTCCACTGGAAAAGACGCGATCAAAGTGCAGGGGATGGCTGTTGCCTACCAGGTAGGTAAGGGCCATGTGCTCCTCGGTAATAGTGCGCCCATTGGCATGGACGATGATATCGCCCGGCTGAAAGTCCTCGAAATAGGTATTGGGGCCGGTCAAGCCAGCGGCAACAGACCCTCCGCTCAACGGCAGTTCGACACGGGGGCATTCTTCC
>CBDTVJ010000507.1:0-3358 GCA_965363655.1 uncultured Halieaceae bacterium
GGAACCCGCAATACTGGTGCTGCCCAGCAGCCAGGATTTGACCTTGGTGGTAATCCAGGTATCGCTGGTTCGTGTGATGCCGGAACTTGGGGCCGCGATCTCCAGTTCATTGTAAATTCGGCGCACACCGTGGACTTTGCGTATTAGGTCGGTGGCGCGGACTTTTAATGCTTCACTGCTGATCTGTCCGGCCAGCAATACGTAGCCGTTGTAACAGACTACCACCAGGTGCGCCTTGTGAAAGGCTTCGTCTGCAGCGTGGATGTTCACCGTGGCTTTGGTTTCGATGTTGTCGTCTTCGATCATTTGACCCAGTGTGCGTTCCCCAGGGTCGTCCTCAATAGTATCTTTCTGCATGGTGGCCAGAAAACTTCCGCAGCCGGAGAGTAGCAGCAGGCCACAGGTGAAAAGGGTGAGGAGTGTTTGCTTCATGTCTTAGTCCTGGCTGTGGGTGCCGAATAGGCTGTGGTCGATCAGTTCGCAGAAACAATGAATGGCCATAGAGTGCAGGGACGCGGTGCGCCCCTGGTTAGAATCATCGATACGTAGCTCCACATCTTCAGCCCTGATCAGGGTGCCCAGTTCACTGTCCAGACTGTTCGACATGACGATGACGCCCATGTTCCGCTCGTGTGCGGCTTGTACAGCCCGTATCAAATTACTGGCAACCACACCGCTATTTATGCATAACAGAACATCGCCGGCATTACCCAGTGCGCGCAGTTGGCGAGAAAATATATCGTTGATGCCGCTGTGCTGTGCAATCGCTGTAAGGCTGGCGCTGTCACCCGTCAGCGAGAGGGCGGGAAGGGCGGGCCTCTCCTGCTCAAAGCGGCTCAACAGGTTACTGGTAAAGAGCTGGGCCAGGGCCGCATCCACGCCGTTGCCACAGGCGATGATTTTACAATCCGACAACAGGGCGCCGGTCATCAACTGGCTGCCGCGCTCTATGGGTTCCGCCAGGTTGTCGACGGACATTGCGATAGTTTCAATGGTGCTCTGAAAGTTACCGGCGATAATCGGGTAGTAGTCCATGCGCGGTGTTCCGGATCTCTTATGTCAGGTGGTGAATGCGCTGCGGATCCATCGAATCCGGGAAGCGGTTCCGGATTGTGGGGGTTCGAAGGCAATCACGTCAAATCGGGAGGGCATGCTGGCCCACTGGGGGTGGCGTTGCAGGAACAATTGGGCGGTACGGATGATACGCTGTTGCTTGCGCCAGTCGACGGAACCGGCGGCGCCGTTGAAAAAGCGGTTGCTGCGCGCCCGTACCTCCAGGAATACCAGCACATTCATGTCCCTGGCTATGATGTCGATTTCTCCGGTCTTGCCGCTAAAGTTGCGTTGTACGATCTGTACACCCTGCTCCGTAAGTAGCTCCACGGCGCGATCTTCGTAACGGTCTCCCAGTGATTTCATGGGGCTGCATGCGTCCAGGCTTACTTTTTTGAGGGGGAGCATAGTCTAGCTACTGTGGCTGTAGCGCGCCTCCATCAAATATGGCCGGAGACAATTCCCGATGGATACGCAATTGCGGATCCATACTCAATAGCCCCGTATTGCCCCGCAGCAGTGCGTCTGCACCGCTCTGCAGGCGGCTGAATTCTGACTGCAGGAGAAAGGCGTCCGCACCCAGTGCATTGAGCCGCGTGTAGTTGCCGTTGCCGGTATCACCCGCGGCGATTGCTACCCGCAGGCTCGGGCTGGCACCCAGTAGCCAGGGCGTCTCAACCAGCCGAATACCGTTAAGGTCCCGGTTCCTGTCGTTGGGCACGCCGTTATAGATGCTGGAAATTGAGTAGACGGGCAATTCACCCGCATAGTGGAAGGCCAGCAAAGGTTTGATCAATCGAGCCTGTTGCCCATTTTGGCTTAACAGGAATACCGCGTCCGGGTCCTCCCTGCGGCGGGGGGTGAACTCGATATTGGTGGCCAGCATGTCACGTATGTTGCGCGATCGCTGTTCGCTGGCAGCCAGGCCCAGCGCAGATTTCAGGCTCTCTGAGTATTCGACTTCGGCACTAAAAGTGACGGTAGCGGCAATGGTCCCTCCCAGCTCGGTCCACTGCTTGCGTAAGGCGCTGGCTACCTTGCTACCCCAGTCGCCCTGCGGGCTGATGACCAGCGCCGAGCGGGCGCCCTGTCCGAAGGCGATTTCAGCCACGCGCCTGGCCTCGTCTTCCGGGGCCAGCGACATTTGTACCAGGGCACTGCCGGAGGCGGGCAAAACCTGCTCGACCCGGTTGAGCGCCAGCACCGGAATGGGGCGGTCCAGACGCGTGGCAAGATCCGCTACCCCTTGTTTGCGCAGCGGGCCTACGGCGATGGTGGCACCCAGGTTGATCGCCTCCTCGTAGGCGGTATTGGCTGAGGTGTAATTGTTCATATCCATCACCACTAGCTCATAGTTCGCCTGGCCGGTGGAACGGGCAACGTAGTAGGCGGCGAGGTAACCATCCAGGACAGCTTTCCCGGCTGGCGCCAGGCGCCCGCTCAGCGGCAGCATCAGGGCAACGTTGCCCGGCTTGGACCCGCTTTGCTGTAAGTGGGAGAGACCGCCGGGTAGTGGCTTGGCGGCCGGGTGATTCGGGTTGTTCTCGCTCCACCGCGCAAGTTCCGCGACAAGGGCAAAGCTGTTGCCACGACTAATTATCGCCAGTTCCAGCCAGGCATCCCACTGGAGGTCGGAAGCTGCTGCAAGGGCGTCCTCTATTTGCAATATCCCAGCCCTCTGCAGGTTGCGCCAGATATTTCTTTTCCAGGCCGCGGCATTGTCGTCTCTAACCAGTCGCAGGATCTGGTCTGCCTGGTAGGCGGCACCGATATAGTCCCCTTGAAGTTCCAGCATGTGGTGCCTGAAACTGAGTACCCGATAGCGGAGCGCGGGATGAGCGTCAGGCGTATCCAGCTCGTGCAGTTGTTGCATGGCGCCCTGCTGATCGCCGCGGATATAAGCGATACGGGCTTGCAGGTACGCGCGATAGCTTAAGTCATCGGCTGTGAGTGCGTCGTCAGGGAGTCCCTGCAGGACATCACTGGCCTGCATCCAGTCAAAGCGGGCCAGGAATTGTTCAGCGCTGGCGAATTGAGTGCTGAACTGACTGGCCGGCAGGGTTAGCGGATCTTGCTGCGCCGGCGTGGTTTGTTGTCCCGCTGGTGGTGTAGTTTGCGGGCCTTGCGGTTGTTGTGGTGAGCCGCCGCAACCCCACAGTATGAGAGTCAGCACTATCATGCCGAGGGCCTGGCTGTATCGCCCGGGATTTTTTTCTCTCATGTTATGCATCACCGACTTTTGAGTGGGGCCCTTTGGGGGCGCTGCGACAGGTGTATATTATAAGGGGTAAGCCCCTCGATAGAT
>CBDTVJ010000508.1:0-3353 GCA_965363655.1 uncultured Halieaceae bacterium
TCAGATAATGGAGAGTGACTTCAGGCGGGCAATTGAACCGTGCAGTGACAACTGAACTGCCAGTGCCGACCGAGGTATACCCCTGCATCAAATCATATGACCAGGCGCCCGCACCGGTGTACCGTGGTGCAGAGGAATTATAAGTAATAGCGAGAGCGCCTGGCAGACAAATCTGGCCACCGTGCGTATGGCCACACATCATGAAATCAAAGCCGACATAGGCTGCATGCCGATAGATTTCCGGTGAATGGGCGAGCAACAACGATACCGATTCATCGGGGATTCCCTCATACGCTTTTTCCAGGTTGTCAGCCGAAAAATAGTGCGGATCATCTATGCCCGCCAGGTAGAGGGCGTCGCCCTCGCGTTCGATCTGGGTATTTTCGTTCAACAACAGGCGAATACCCAGGGATTCGATGTGCCGGGTCATGAGGATGCTGTCATGGTTGCCGAGAACTGCGTAAATTTCCCGGTCTATGTCCCGGCAGAGCCGCTCCAGGCCATTCATCGCCTCGTGGTGAGGACCGTGGGTGCGGAAGAGGTAGTCACCGGTGAGCACGCAGATATCGTACTCGAGATCAGATATGCACTCCGCGAGTCGGTCGGGAAACGTCGCCATTGAATCGAGATGCAGATCACTCAGCTGCAGGATAGTAAATCCATCAAATGCTTCCGGCAGGTGGTGCATCACCAGGTGATTTTTGCGCAGTTGAAAGTCCAGCACATTGGCCCTGCCGCGGGCAGACAGGTTGGTGGCCTTCAATATGAACCGGATAACGGCAGCGGCGGTGGACCAGTTCTCAATATGAAAAAAAGTCCGCCCCTGGCCGAAACGATCTGCCGCATGTTCGGCTTCAACACCGATACGACGCCTGAGGTGTGCTTTTCCGACCCGCTGAACCAGGTATTCGTGCAGCTCAGGGTCTTCTTTCAATTTGTTGATGACAGACATTTTCAGCAAACTTTTTTATCACTCAGTTGACCGTCATTATAGATCCCTGGAAACACCAGATTCATACCACTGCGCATAACTATCTGCTTTCACGATCGATCATGGCCAGAGGTACTGATACGTTAACTCATTTTTGTAGCGTCAGCCCATAATCTTGAGTTAATTTGTCGTGCGCCACGAGGCGCTGTGTTACTAGCGGCTGAAAGTGCCGCCCAAGAAGCGGCACAGGGAAAGTAGGGACTTCACGGGCCTGGTACGGAGATACCGACTGTTAGACCAGGCACGCATCTTCGCTCAGATTCTGCTGAATGTGCGCTCAGTAGAGAGAAAATTGCGATAAATGCCAAACCATGCCAACTCCAAATCTATTATACTTCTCTGCTGCGTTATATCGGGAGATATGGACTTTGAAAAAATTCTTTGAGAAGTTGAGTGATTTTCTAACGGGTCTTAGAGTGTGGACCGTGAACATCTTCACATTACTGTTTTTGGTTTACCTTGTGGGTGGCTCAATTTATCTCGTCAACCAGCTTCCAGAGAAAGTTGATCCAGATGGCAAGGTGTTGATTTTGAACCCCGTTGGTATCATTCAGGATCAGGAAGTCTTTGCCAGCGATCTGGGTTTCCCCTTTGCTATGTCAGATGAGGTGCAAATTCAGTCCCGTGACCTGATTCGCCTGATACGAGCTGCTGCCGGGGATGAGAGACTGTCCGGCGTACTGGTGGATTTCAGTGGATCAAAATTTGCCGGCTCCAGCACCGCGCTGCGAGTGTCAGACGAGCTGGCTGCTTTACGTACATCGGGTAAAGCTGTCGTTGCCTACAGCGAAAGTCTTACAACCGGTTCCTACCTGATGGCCGCCCAGGCCGATGAAATATTCCTTCACCCTTCTGGTGCACTCACTGTTAATGGCGTGGGTGGATATCGGAATTACACCCGTGAGCTGACAGACAAGCTCAAAATCACCATTCACAACTACAGTCAGGGCGAATTTAAATCCGCTGTTGAAGGCTTCACTCGATCGGATATGTCCGATCCTGACCGGTTCCAGCGCGAGGCTCTCTACGGACCTGTCTGGGCTACACTCAAATCACGTATGGCCCACGCCAGGGATGTCGCGCCAGAGATATTCCAGCAATTGGCCGATCAATATAGCGTTCCCATGATCGACGAGGGCTCCTACGATGGACTCGCCTGGGCACAGCGGCAGGGATTGATTTCCGGCACCAAAAGTTTCCCTGAGCTGCGTAGTCATATGATAGAGAAGTTCGGCAAGTCCGACGACGAAACTGTTGATACCTATCCCCATATTTACTGGTCCGAGTATCTCTCGCAAATTGAACCCGAAGAAGTGGAGTCAGAAGATGCTGTCGCTGTAGTGTTTGTCCAGGGTGCAATCGTACACGGGGAAGCGGGGCCAGGGGTTGCCGGCTCCGATGACATTGCCCCGCTCATCCGCCGAGCCCATGAAGACGACTCGACGAAAGCAATTGTGCTGCGGGTTAATAGTCCCGGTGGCTCTATTATTGGCAGCGATATTATTCGCGATGAGTTGGTTGCCGCAAAGGTCAAAGGCATACCGGTCGTGGTTTCCATGGGGGATGTGGCCGCGTCGGGAGGGGTCTGGGTAAGTACCCCCGCCGATACAATTTATGCCGAGCCCACCACCATCACGGGATCTATCGGCGTTGCCGTTGCCTTCCCCACACTGGAAAATGTATTTGATTATGTTGGTATTAACTTCGATGGTGTAACCACCAGTGAGAACGCCGGCTGGGGCGTATATAAAGGCGTAAACGAAAAGCTTGATGCGATTTTTGCCCGCTGGGCAAATAGCGCATATGAACAATTCATCGGTTTGGTCGCAGCAAGTCGCAACCGGGAGCCCGACTATATTCGCTCTATCGCCGGAGGGCGGGTGTGGCTCGCCCCTGATGCTCTGGAGAGAGGCTTGATTGATAAGCTGGGCACCATGGAGGAGGCGATAGCACACGCCGCCCAATTGGCCGGCTTGCAGGAGTATAAGACGCATTACGTGGTGCAAGAGGTATCGCCAGTGATGGCCCTGCTGCGACAGCTATCTGGCGGACTCACCGCTCAGGCATCCAGTTCCTATAATGTATTCGCCCGGCGAATGACGAGCCTGATGGCGATGGTGGAGGACATCAGTGAGCCGAAAGCGACGGTTATGTGCTCGAGCTGTCTCATCGAACTACTGTAATCCCACACGTCTGGCTCTGCTGGCATAAGGGGACGCGATTATCCGTTCACACCACCTAAGCTATTGATTGCATTGTCTATTGAGCTCATGTTTTTACGAGGTAATTGATAGGCGTCTTTCGGCAGATCTGCGAGAAAACGCGTTCGTGACACTCCTTTCATTGCCCGACACGCGCCCCT